>LVBU01000511.1 GCA_001603185.1 Thermotogales bacterium Thermo_02
CTTCCCCGGTGGGCCTTTTCCCCCACTGAACATTCTTGCCTTTGCTGGACGTGCACACGCCCCACCGCAAGCGGTCCCCCCGCTCAAGCGGGGATTTAGATCAAGAGCGTCAAGATCAGCCCGCGAAGCGGAACTGGCGCGACGCAGTCGTACTGGCGCCACGAAGTGGTACTGGCCGCCGAAGGCGACTGGCCTGCGTAAGCAGACTGGCTACTCTCGTCCTCTATTGGTTTGTCTTACCTCTAACCTCTGTTCCTCCTCCTCGTCCTCCTCGAAAAAGGTCGAAAGGTTGAGATTGGATGAGACAATCGAGAATAATCGCTTCTGTTTGTCCTTAGGAACCCAAGGGTGACGATCATTATGAACTTCCAGATTTGCATAATCTTTCGGCCGGTGAGATGATTTTCCAGGCTCTTCAGGAGGGGAAATACTTGAATAATTGCGAACTTGATTTCGCTGATGTTTTTTCGCGAATAGTGCAAATCGAAGATTTGCATTCTGAACTCACTTCACTACTGGACAAGGTCATACTGGAAACTGGTTTAGGTTGTCCCAAAGGCTGCAGGAGTTGCTGTTTGACTCCAGCTTACAACATCGAGGTGTCTCTTCTCGAGTTTCTGCCTCTTTCTCTTCGTCTCTGGAGATATGGTCTAGCAGAGAGACTTCTTCAGAGGCTTGAAGAAACTGGCGAAGAAGATCCGTGTGTTCTCTTTGAGAGAAACAGTGATCTGCTTTCAAATGGAGGATGTACTTTCTATGAGTATCGGCCCATGATGTGCAGACTTTTCGGTATCTCTGCAATGATCGGAAAGACAGGCGAGATAAAACCGGTGGTCTGCAAAATTATAAAAGCTTACTATCCTTCAAGTGTTCAGAGATTTCTGGAAACTGTTGAAGACGGTTCTCTCGTGCTACCTGTCTTCTCACACTTTAGAAGTCGGATCGAAGGCATAGACCCACACCTTGCAGAGCGGGTCTATCCGATCAACATGGCCCTTAAGAGGGCTATCGAGTTCATCGGTCTTAGATGGAACCTCTGCTCACTGGAACGAAATAGACCAGCATGATTCAACACAGACAGTGAAATACACATCCTCTCTATGGCATTGCGGGAGTAGAATACTTCCAGATAGCAGTTCTCAAATGCTAAGAAATTAGGAGGCGGTTCTATGAAGAGAGTAGTTGTTTTTTCAATGCTTTTCGTGTTTTCGATTTTCGCTTTTGGGCAACTGGGACTAAGGACAATAACTCCTCTGGCCACCGAGACTGCTCCCTCGACAGCAACTGAAGAAGCGACGGCGATAAGAACTCTAGGCTTGAGAACTGTTGATCCTCTTCTTCAGTCTTTCAGAGAAGGGTGGAGCGCGCCGGAAGATCAAGACTGGTCATCACGAAGTGTAGGTGACATACAACTTAAGTTACCGCCTGATTTCTCTTTGTCGATTGAAAGATACGGTTCGAACTATGACGTCGTTATACTTGACAAGGAAAATCAGCTGTTTGGAAGGCTGTTCTACTATCAGCTGGAGAGCTACGATATTCAGGAGATCTTCACCGAAGGAATAGTCTCTTTCTATGGTGAAGGAACGGTTGGTGATAAGAGCTTTGAGGAGAAAAGGGAATTCAGCAATGGACTGGCGGCGTATCTCATTTCAATGAAGATGCTCAATGAGTCGGTTGATTTCCCTGTTGTGATAGTCTACACTCCAAAGGATACGCTCGACCTAACCAGTCCCGGATCAGTTGGTATATTTGTCTTTGAACCGACCCGGTTTGCTCCTGGAAGTGAACTAGATAAAGCCAAAGAGATAATCGCCGGAATAGTGGGGAGCTACATATTCCAACCGGATACGAGAACCGATCATCCAACACCTCCAACTTCTATTTACTCCGATCCGCTAATCGCAATTCTTGCCTCTCTGGTTGAAGACGAAGATTTCGATTTCGAAGTCGATATGGAAGAGTGGCTTGACGTCGAAGGAGAGACCTTTGCATTCGCAATGCAGCCCGAATTTTCAGTAGAATTCACTACTGGTGATGGCTTTGAAGTGGCGGATCTGGGACTCAGAGGAATAATCGTCGCCAAACTTCTCGTTGGTGAATTTGAAGAGAGCGCAACAACGGCCGAGATCGTCGAAGAGGTCGTATGGGAGTATCTTGGAGGATTTGGGGATTACGTCCTGATAGAAAGTTATTCAGGGACTGTCGACAACAGTGGTTCCATTAACATCAACGCACTGGACTTTTCAGGTCAGCTCTGCTGGATAGTGGTGTTTTCGGAATCTCTGGAACCTGAAACATTCGGACCTGGTGAGTTCTTTGTGTTTATTGGTCTTGCCGAAGAGGAGAACAAACAGGAATGGGCACAGTGGTACGCCGGAGTGCTTCTAACGCTCACTTTCTAAGATAACTCTTTAAACCTTTTCTGGGGGAGGAGCGATCCTCCCCTTTATTCTTCGCGTTCTTCGACTTTGCTGACCTGATCTTCATCAGTTTTCTCTGTATCGAACAACCAACGCATGAACTGGGTAAATCCGTTTCCAACCGATTTCAGAACTCCCTTCAGGACATCAGCAGCGGTCGTTGCTTCTTCTCTGTATAAGGCCAGTCCGGTCGCTTCTTCAGGCTCTTCTTCATTATCTGAAAGAGATTCAAGCTTTGTGCGCAGGTTGTTGATCAGATCTCTCTCTTTTTTGAGTTCAGCTTTCAGCGATTCGTTTTCTCCCTCCAGTTCAACTATTCTCTGCTTCAGAAGAGAGATCTCTTCGGAACCCGCTGTTTCCGATCTGGAATCCTCAACGGCTTTAAGCGCCGCCTCTTTCACGGTCAGACCAGCAGCAGTATAAGCCGGTATTCTCTTTGCGATATCGACTGCCTTCTCGTCGATCTCGGAAACCAGTCCCTCTTCAAGAAGAACTCTGGCATAATTCCTTACAGTATCGTATCTGATACCAGTCTTTTCCGCTAGCTCCTTGTAGTTCATAATCATCCCTCCAGACACTCATGTTTTTCTACATTCCCACATTGAGTATAACAGAACGCCGATTCAAACAGTACTTATTGACCTATTGGGAACAACGGAGAAGTCTGTGAACTCGTAAGTTGAACGGACATTTGGTATCATAGTCATATTATCAGTGGAGGTTTCTTTTAAAGCTGAGAAGATTGGATTTCTCTCTCGAATACAGGATATTTGAGACCTTCACTATGTGTTTCAACTAGAGTTTTGATCCTGGAGAAGATGGCTAATACTGTCAAATACCCCACGGCTAAAGCCGGGGGCTTGTTAAAGCTCTATTTGACTAGCCTGAGTGCTTCGAGCACTACG
>LVBU01000512.1 GCA_001603185.1 Thermotogales bacterium Thermo_02
ATGATAGCCTTTGCATTTGGTGAAGCCTTTAGAACAGGAACGCATAAAGCGATGATTCTCGAATATCTTAGATTGAACGGAATGACGGACATGAAGGTTCACTATTACGGAGCCACAAGGGCTGCCTCACAGCTTGGTTCAGCGATCAACGCGCTCATAGCGGCCTTCCTTGTGTTCTACTCAGGTAGTTACAAGATAGTATTTCTGGCCTCTGTTATTCCGTATGTTTTCAATCTTCTCAACCTCGCCTCGTATCCAAGAGCGCTGGACGGCGAGTTAAAGACCAGTCAGAAGGGCGAAACCATGAAGACATTTCTGGGTATTTTCAAAAGTCGAGACTCCCTTCGTGGCGTTCTGAATTCATCGCTTTACGATGCCTTCTTCAAAGTGGTTCAGGAGTACTTACAGCCCATACTGAAAGCGATGGCGCTGGGTCTTCCAATTATGCTCGCTTACGATCCAAAGCAAAGAACATCGATTCTTGTAGGCATAGTCTATTTCGTTATCTACTTCGCGACGAGTTATGCTTCCAGGAACGCCGGGCGTATCAGCGAAAGGTTTGGAGATGATGCCAGGACTCTCAATTACAGCTATCTTCTGGGTGCTGTTTTGATAATCTTCAGCGGCTTTTTCCAGAGAATCGGCATTCAGATAGTGGCAATACTCATCTTCTTCCTTCTCTTTGTACTCGAGAATCTCAGGAGACCGGTGAATATCAGCTACATTAGCGACACGATAGATCATAAGACCATGGCCTCGGGGCTTTCTGTGGAATCGCAACTCAAGACACTTCTCATAGCAATTCTCGCGCCCGTAATCGGCCTGCTGGCCGACCTTACCGGCGTTGGGGTTGCGCTGATCTCTGCGGGTTTGCTGATGGGAATCCTGTATTTCTTGGTGAGATTGCGTCCCGCCAGTTCCGCTCCGCGGCTTTAAGAAAGTGGTAGGTTTTGCGTTGTTAGTTGTCGGTAAGACCGCGCCGAGAAAGAGCATTTTCGAGAGTCCTCTTGAGAACCGTGGAGAGTGGAGAGTTGAGAGAGAGATCGAGAGTTCGCTTCGCTCACGAGAAAACGAGAATTTTCGGAGCCCACCTACCCTGTCATCCCGGACCCCGATCCGGGATCACCTCCTTAGACACGCCAATCTGCTTGCGCAGGCCAGTACCACTTCGTGTCGCTAGTACGACTGCGTGGAGTCAGTTCCGCTTCGCGGGCTGCAAGAACCGTGGTAGGTTGTAGGTAAGAGCCGAGAGAAAGAGCGTTGTCGAGAGTCGTCTTGAGAACCGCGGAGAGTCGAGAGTTGAGAGAGAGATCGAGAGTTCGTTTCGCTCACGAGAGAAAAGTAGCTCTCTCCTCTTCTCGTGTTCTCGATGATCTTCTCGTTCTTACCAGATTCTAGACCCCAAACCCCAGACCCGTTCTCGTCTCGACCTCTCTCTCTTAATCTCGTACTCCTCTGGTCTTTGCCAAGAACGTGGACGCGAAGCGTCGGAACGAGGAACCGCTCTTCTGCTTTTAATGATCTTCTAGGAGGACGGTGAACGTTTCTTCGCTCTTCCAACATCTCGCCTCTGACCTTTCACCTCAGGCTCTCCAAGGACGGGTCCACATTTGTAGGCATCTATTAAGCGCCAACCTGTTAGAATTAAGAGAACCGGTGGAGGTGAACAGTATGAAAAAGTGTCTGGTATTTATTATTTTGCTGTTATCTATAGCGATTCTTGCGTCTGATCTCCAGAGAGAAGGTCTCAAGGGAGCAGTTGAAAGAGTAATGATCTACAGAAC
>LVBU01000513.1 GCA_001603185.1 Thermotogales bacterium Thermo_02
ACAAATCAAAATTCTCTGTGTTCCTAGGGTATTTTTTTTTGCCAGTAATTAGAATTAAAGAAATCGTAGAAATTTCTTCAGGAATGATTTTACAAGGATAAGCATCTCTGATTCAACAAACGCGAAATTTCTTTTTAGATCAATATGGGAAATCGCAAATTGTTATTAGTCCGCTATTCTTGTATATTTTTAGCCCAAATTTAAGCGATTCTACATGTCTGTAACACCATTAATGGCTCAATATTCGCGTATCAAAGAAAATTACCCAGATACGGTTTTGCTGTTTAGGATGGGCGATTTTTTTGAAACATTCGAGGAAGATGCGAAAATTGCCTCGAAAGTACTCGGCATAACTTTAACCAAACGCGCAAATGGCGCCGCGGGAGAAGTACCATTGGCAGGATTTCCACACCACGCAATCGACAGCTATTTACCGAAACTAGTACGAGCCGGTTATAGAGTTGCAGTTTGTGAACAGCTTGAGGATCCCAAAAAGGCAAAAGGAATCGTTAAACGCGATGTTGTTGAAGTTGTAACTCCCGGCGTCGCTTTTTCCGATAAATTGCTCGACCATAAAAAAAATAATTATCTGCTTTCAATTTATTTAGAAGATGATACTGCCGGACTTTCCTTTTGTGATATTTCTACCGGTGAGTTTCAAACTTACGAAGTTCACAGGAATGAATTAAATCAACAGCTTGGGTTAATAAACGCTTCGGAAATTTTAATTGCGAAAAAATTTAAGAACGAACTCGAGCCCGTGCTTCAAAGGTATTCGCCCGGTGCAAGAATTACGCGAATAGATGATTGGATTTTTAATTTTGACTTTAGTTCGGAATTATTGATGAATCACTTCAACACAAAAACGTTGAAGGGATTCGGTATAGATACATTTCATACAGGGATTTGCGCGGCGGGTGCTGTGTTAAATTATTTACGCGAAACTCAAAAAGCGAATCTTCCGCACATAAATAAAATTTCGCGTTACAATCCATCGGATTATATGCTTCTGGATTTTTCCACAAAACGTAATCTTGAAATTACTTTTACAATGCAGGACGGCGACCGGGAAGGTTCTTTATTTTCAATACTCGATCGCACCGAAACACCGATGGGCGGACGAATGCTTAAAAAATGGATTACTGCCCCGCTCAAAAAACTTGATCAAATTGTAAAACGACAGCTTTGTGTTGAGGAATTCACAAACAATAAAACTCTGCGCAAAAATCTACAAAACGAGTTAAAGGAAATTGGCGATCTCGAAAGATTAACCTCAAAAGTTTGTACTGGTAGAATAAATCCCAGGGAAATGATTTATCTAAAAAC
>LVBU01000514.1 GCA_001603185.1 Thermotogales bacterium Thermo_02
GTACACTATCATTACCAGAGATTCAGCGATATCCGATAACACATAAGATATCCATACCCAGATTATCGAAGCCTTCAAAAGCATTATGGCTATTAGGAGGATCGGGATCTGCACAAACCATCTCGAGATTACGCTGCCGATTACAAAGGGAATATTGTAGCCGCTCCCACCAAAGACTGCCGACAGGCCAAAACCAAATGCGAGAATCGATATACCCAGAGAGCCATATCTGAGAAAACTCACTCCATAAACTAGGATCTCCTTATCTTTGTTGAAGATCCCCAGAACAGCCTCTCCCGCAAAAAAAGCGATAATCGCGAACGAGAGCATGAAGAAAAAGCCTATGAGAGCCGATATCTTCGCCGTCTCTCTCGCTCTGAGCACGTTGTCTTTGCCGAGGTTCTGTCCCACCATTGCCGCGCCACCCATACTGAGACCAACGAGAGGCATAAAGGCGAGCCCGAATAGCCTGCCGGCAACTCCGACGGCGGCGACGGCGGCAGTTCCGTATATCGCGACGAATTTCAGGACAACAACCCCCGACAGATTTCTGAAGAAGCCTTCCAATCCAGTTGGCAATCCTATTGTTAGAAGTTTTCTGTCTATTCTCCTGTCAAGTTTGAACAGTCCCCTCAGACTTGGCCTAATACCCTCCCTTCCAGAAAAGAGAATCGAGAAACCAATCAGGAAGGCTACAGCCTGGGAAATGACGGTTGCAACGGCAGCCCCGAGTATTCCCAGACCGAGACCCGGTATCGGCGTTCCCGGAACGAGTTCAAACATCATAATCGGATCAAGGACAACGTTTAGCAGACTTGAAGTCATCATTATATACATGGGGCTCTTAGCGTCTCCTATACAACGTAAAGCCGTGTTTACTGAGTAAGAGGAAAACATCATGGGAAGAAAGAAAAGCCTGATATATCCGTAATCCATTGCGGCCGAGATCACTCTATGATCATCAGTGAAGATACCAAGCGAAGGTCTCAAAAAGATCGCAACCATTATGGCCGCGAGTGTGGCTACCAGAAACTTGAAAGTGATAGTCTGTTCGATGGCCTTTTTTGTGCCTTCCATATCCTTCTTGCCGTAACTCTGCGAGATGAGTGAGATAGAACTCTGGCCGATGATGTTGTTCAAAATATCTACCAGCCAGAAGAGAGTTGAAAAGATCGTTACGCCTGCAATTGCTTCTCCAGATATTCTTCCTATCCAGAAAATATCTACGATATCGTAAACCATCTGTGCACTGAAGCCGATCATTGTCGGCACAGACATCGCGAGAAGATTTTTGAGAATGCTTCCCTGTGTGAGATCTCTTGACACTGCCTACCCCCTGATAATCGAACCCTTGTCTAGAAGAAAAAAGAAAGAAAGCCAATCTGAGACTAATATTTGTGACAGAAGATATTATACACCGCAGACCGCAAAAAAACAGACGAACCGCAGATCAGATCGAATATCAATCGTCGCGGGCAAAGAACAGACGATCACTTTCTCTCTGCAGAGCAATTGCATCTCTCTTCCGGCCAGTATCCGAGAGCTAGAAACTGAAGAACCTCCCGTATCCGAATTTGACATTGAAGCGAAGTTCCATACCAATAGAAACCGAAGGCGAAAAATAGAACTCTTGCACTTTGTCCGGACTGTAATGTACATTCAGGTCAACCATCAACACCCTCGTGATCGGTTTGACCAGACTGTACCAGTTGTGCTCGAAGGGTTCTCCATAGTAATCGTCGATCTTGTATGCCCCCAGCCTGAGAAACTGAAAGCGCAGTCCGGCCCGCAGACGCTCGGTTTCGTACGACAGAGCGAGAAGGTCTAAAGTGGCATCGGGTCCATAGGGAAAGCCGTAGAAACCGTTGACCACTACGTATTTTCCCTCTTCAATATCACCTGCGTTGAAACGTATGGGATTAGTGTACTTACCCTCTTCGAACTGTCTGTTGTACAGATAAGGGGTACTGTGATAGTGCTCGTACTTAACCTTCAAACCACCTCGTTCACAGACCAGAGTCTTCTCGCGGAGTGAGAACTGATCTTCCCACAGTACCGGTCCTTCGTAGGGAGTACCCTCTTTCAGGGTAAAGCCAGCTCCGGCATACCAGCCAATCGACGTTGGATTCGCCGTCCTGTCGCCAGGTATAAGGATATCGTCTGCATATAGCTGGCCGTAAAGATCTACTCTGTCGAGTTTCAGTTCGAAGAACAGGGCTGCGGCAACGTTAGAGTTCTTTGCGTAGTTGTTGTGAAAGATAGTAAAGGGACTGAGGTCCCTCAAGTCGGGGAAGGTCTTGCTGATAAGATTAGTCTCCGCAAAACCTACTCTCAGACTCTCATTTGAAAAGCCAAACTCATGTCCAATCATGGTCTTTGGGCTATCATATACTGATCTGTCCGAAGATATGACGAAGAAATTGTAGAAGTACCTGCCGTAAGAGACTCGCGTCTCAAGATCGAACCAGAGATGCTCGAAGAAGGGAACGGTTTCTGAAAGAATGAAGTTGTATGTTGCCGGCCCATAGTGGAGCTTTCTCTTTCCTGCCGAAAGTCTGATCGTCGAGTTCTCGTATTCCAGAAAGCCGACTCTCGGGAAATCGGTATCCATGTACAGAGAGTTCTTGTTTGAGTCGATAGGCAGATTGGACCAGCTCCTCCCCCTGAGAAAGGAGGAGAGATCCTGTCTCAAATCGAGTCTGAAGAGAGCCCGATAGGTCTTTCCAGACAGCTCGATTCCAAACGCCCCGAAGGCCGGATAGTCGAAGTAAGCATACATATCCTGCAGATCAGGCAAATAGTCTCGATCATATACTGGGAGATTGTTCAGCGATAGAACGGGAAACACGCTAAGAAAAAAACCCGGGTTTGCGCAAAGAGTTATTGCAAGGAGAGACAAAAGCGCCACCAAAATAGACTTTCTCATAAGACACCTCCGCAAGGACGGACAAACTCTCTGAATATTATCCCATACGAGAACGTAATTCAGTCTTCACCGTTTTTTTCGTCTCCAGGTCCTCGTCTTGCCGCTTCTCGTTAGACGTTGTCCTCTACAGATGCTGCCGTCTGGAAGAATCGCGACAACCCCGAGACAACAAATGGAAGAGAATAGAGAAAGAGCGGAGTGAAGAGTCTCAACTCTGCTGGACGGGCCACGACATAATTCATCAACAGGAAGGGTATTGCCCAGATCCAGGTCTTCCTGAAGAACTCTATGCGCAATATATCTTTTGAGAAGATCACCGGAAGAGATAGAAAGATCAGTGGATAGATCCATGACCATATGTAGCCAGCATTATAGTCCCACTGAAAGAGGTTCACCGAATAGACAGCTTCAGGAAACAATAGCCTGCTGGAGATTAGCGTGAATCCAATTGGTATCGTGAAAAGAATGGCAGTTTTCGCCAGAACTACGAATTTTGCAGCAGACGACAATCTCCTCCCGTAGAAAAAAGTGAGGAATATTAGTGACAGGAAGACCATGTGGTCCGCTCTAAAGGTAGAACCAAGCAGCACCAACAGACAGAGCTGAAAATAACCTCTCTTTCTCACTATCAGTAGAAGCCCGGCCAGGAAGAGAGCCGCGGCATGAAAAGTCTCCCAGCCGAAGTACATGGTTGTCAACGGCATAATCGACTGGAAGAGTAGAATCGAAACGAGAGAAATTCCAGGTGATAGAAACTGCCTCGTGAAGGCGTAGAGAAGAAGAAGAGTCAGTATGTTGAAAAAGAACCTTGCCGTCAGGTGTCCGTTGAGCAATCTGTTCTCGTCACTTGCGAGATCAACTGCAACCCGTATATCTTGGGGTAGGTTCTCACCCAACAGAAGCAGAGTACTTGCCGGCTCGGTAATATATGTCTGCCAGTTAAGGCCTCCAACCATTGCTTTGAGAGCGTTTTGCAGGAGTGGACTCGGGGAAATGCCGGCAATAGCCTCGCTAATAGCTCTATCGATGTCTGCCACGATTCTCGATCTGTCGGCCGGAGGAAGATAAGCATCTATCATGCTCCGTTTTTCATCGTTCCAGCTCTCTGAAGATAGCATCATACTGGATATCTCTGCACTGTTTTCGTCCAGCCAGGGAATCGCTATGTACTTGAAAAGATACTCGACCAGATAGTAACTGCCAAATCGATATTGATCCGGCGCGAAATTCTCTCCGGCAATAACTCTCTTATGCTGGTTTATCCTGAGGTATCGGGACAGAAAGAGATACTTTCCATCGGTATTCCAGACAGTCATCGATGTGAATACATAAGAAAGTAAAACTGAGATTATGACAAGCAAAAGACCCCTGCGACTGTCTGCGGACGTGATCATCTTCTCACCTCACCCTATCGACATGCTCTTCGTCCATATCTTCGAAGCTGGGATGCTCGCTTTTCCTCGAATTTGAGAGAATATCCTTTGTGCCTGCGATGACAAAGGGAATGGAGTAAAAAAGAACCGGGAGCAGTAGTCTCACTTCGGCCGGTCTTGCAACAGCATAATTCATCAATAGGAAGGGAATAATCCAGATCCAGGTCTTCCTGAAAAAATCTATCTCTCTGATCTTGTAAGTGAAAACCAGAGAAATTCCGAGGAAGATAAGAGGGTAGATCCACGCCCACTGATGGGTTAGATTATAGCTGAACTGAAAGAGATCGACATAGTATCTGGAATCTGGATAGACGACGGCGCTCAATAAAACGGCTGCGGCCAGGGGTATCGAAATTAGGAGCACCGCTCTTAAGAACTCGTGCAAATCTCTCTTCTCAAAAGCTTCCCGAGAACGGTATAGAGCATATATCAAGGCAACAAAGAGCATATGATCGGTCCTTGCCGTACAGCCAAGAAGCACCAGCAGCAGAATCAAGAGATAGCTCTTTCCTTTGAGAATCGACAGCAGAGAACCGGCAAATATCGCCAACGAGAACATTGTTTCAGCCTGCATGAAGTCTTGTGCTACAAGCGGTAAGATGCCAGCGAGAAGAACCATACCTAAAAGCGACTCAAAAGACCCCAGAAAATACCGGCAGTAGAGAAATGTCAGAATCATAAAGAGAAAGGTGAAGAAGAATCTAAAAGTGATATACCCGTTCACGATACGGCTCTCCTCACTACCTTTTTTCATGACGGCCTTGAACTCATCGGGAATACTCTCACCAGCTAGAATCGCGGCCTTCTCGATATCGTCGATGTACTCATGCCAGCCAGCTGAGGAGATTGCCGACTTAAGCATATTCTGGAGAAGAACATTGTTGGGCGAAAACCCCTTCACAGCTTCATCAATTACTGTCTCTATCTGCGCGATAAGTTTCTCTCTCTCCTCTACAGGAAAGAA
>LVBU01000515.1 GCA_001603185.1 Thermotogales bacterium Thermo_02
CAGTAGATTATTCCATTTACGCTATCAAGGGGGTCGGTTTTGAGAGTAGCGAAGTTCTTGTTCTCGTTACTGCTAATTCTGCTTATTGCTTTGGTGGTTCACTCGCTCTTCAGTGTCACTATGGCGAGAATATACTTTCAGAGATTAGATAAGACCGGGGACTACGTTAGATTGAATGGTGAAGACGTCTTCATAAAAGTTTATGGGAGCGGTAAACCAATGATTCTTGTCCATGGTTTCCTCGGTTCTCATCTGAACTTCGAGAGTATTGTTGAACGCCTTTCCGGTTCGAGAAAACTCTACGTTGTAGATCTACCGGGCTTTGGTCTTTCAAAAGCTTCACTTGAGGGTGATTATAGTAAGAAGGGCTACGCCGACCTTCTGGTAGATTTGATGAAGATACTGAACATCTCCAGGGCTGATGTACTCGGGCATTCGATGGGTGGCGAAGTAGCCCTGAATCTCGCTTATCACTATCCCGAAAGAGTTGAAAGACTAATACTCATTGATTCGACAGGCTACGATTCGGCATCGTACCTTCCCGATTTTGTTGCCCGGAGCGAAGTGCTCACTTATCTGCTCATGAGATACGGTTTTCAGACCTATTTTCTGCAACGCTTCCTTTACAGACAGGGTCTCGGAGACGCGTCGAACTACAGTGCCAACGAGTTCAGGCTTCACTTCTCGATTACAGATAACGTCTCTCCATCTTTTCTACGACTCTTCGACTCCCAGGACGACAGCGGCACGCTGGCCGAAAGCATTGATGAGATAACTGCAAAGACCCTTATAATATGGGGCAGTAATGACAGGATTGTAACTCCAGACAAAGGAGCCCGATTTGAAAGCGATTTGCCCGCAAGCAGATTAATAACTATTGCAGGAGCCGGTCATTCGCCGATGATAGAAGATCCAGAAACCGTTTCTCACGAAATACTTATCTTCCTGAACGAAAACTGAGGAGGTAATCATGAGAGTCTTTTCAAGACCCAAGGTCATAATAAGCAAGTGTCTCGGATTCGAGAGCTGCCGGTATAACGCTCAGACGATACCCAGCAGATTTGTGGAAAAGCTCGGCCAATACGTATACTACGCAACAGTATGTCCGGAAGTCGAGATTGGATTGGGCATTCCGAGAGCCCCTATCCGACTCGTAACAGGCGAAGAAGGTGTACTCCTGCTCCAGCCAAAGACGGGCCTGGATGTAACCGATAAGATGATGGCATTTGCAATCGCTTTTTTAAGCAAAGTGGATAAGGTCGATGGTTTCATTCTTAAGGCTCTTTCACCCTCATGCGGAATAAAGGATGTCAAGGTCTATCCCGGTACTGAAAAGGTTATGGCCACCGGTAAAGGAAGCGGGTTGTTTGGAGGCGAGGTTCTGGGTAGATTCGGCCACCTTCCAATTGAAGACGAGGGAAGGCTCACAAACTTCGTCATAAGGGAACACTTTCTGACAACGCTCTTCACAGTAGCCGACTTCAGAGAGTTGTGCACCAATAAGAGTATAAAGGGACTAGTCGATTTTCAGAGCAATAACAAGTTGCTTTTCATGTCATACAACCAGAGTAGAATGAGGATGATGGGCAGGATCGTCGCCAATACTCAAAAAGACGATATCGAGACCGTGTTTGCCGAATACTCCGAGCATTTCTACAGAGCAATGTCAACACCTCCAAGATATACATCTCATATAAACGTACTGATGCACGGCCTTGGATACTTCTCGAAATATCTCAGCTCTTCCGAAAAACAGTTCTTTCTCGATTCGCTAGAAAAGTACAGGAACGGTATGGTCCCGCTCAGCGTACCCCTGTTTATCCTGAAATCCTACGTGATAGGGTTCGAAGACGAATATCTGGCAAGACAGAACTTCTTCGAACCTTATCCAGCCGGTCTTGTAGAGATAAGCGATTCGGGAAAGGGGAGAGCCTCGAAGTGAGGTGATGCTTTGAGACATGAGAGGGTAAGAAAACTCAATGACATATCGTCAAAGCCCGGGAAATATGTTCTGTACTGGATGCAGGCGTCCCAGAGAGTCGAGGAGAATCATGCGCTAGAACTGGCAAAGGGAGTGGCTAACGATCTCTCTCTGCCTCTGATCGTGTTATTCGTTCTGTACACGGAATACCCTTCGGCCAACTCCAGAAGCTTTACATTCATGCTTGAGGGCTTGCTGGAGGTATCTGAGAGCCTTCGAGAGACCGGTATCGACTTTCTTGTGGTTGAAGGAGAGCCAGTCCAGAGTGTTTCATCTCTTGCTCTGGAAGCCGCCGTTCTGGTTACGGACACTGGTTACCTAAGACATCAGATCAACTGGAGAGAGGCGCTTGCTGAGAAGGTCGATTGTCCCTTCTTTTGTGTCGAGAGCAACGTAGTTATTCCAGTAGGTGTGACCAGTCAGAAAGAGGAGTACAGTGCTGCCACTATTAGGCCGAAAGTTCACAAGAGCCTCAACTCTTTCATCTCAGACTTTGAACCTGTATCTTACAGGACAAGATCAATGGAGCCGTCTTTTGGCGATCTCCCTACGGTCGATCTGAAGAGTTTTCTGCAGAATATGAGAGATAGAAACGATGTTCCTCCCATCAGAGGTCTTAAGGGAGGAACAGAAGAGGCGACACGCAGACTCGACGATTTTTTGAATGAAAAGCTCGACGAGTTTCCAAGCAATCGCAACGATCCGAATCTAGATGGTCTGTCGAATATGAGTCCTTATCTCCACTTCGCCCAGATCTCCCCGTCATTTATCGCGAGAAGGGTTGCCCAAAGCCAATCCCCAGGAAGTGAAGCT
>LVBU01000516.1 GCA_001603185.1 Thermotogales bacterium Thermo_02
ACTAATACTTAAGCACGAAAACTGTTTTTCTACAGCAGTTCATCACAGTTAACATTCAGAACAAAATCACGTGACTCAGCCGCGAATCTACTCTTCCTTTCCGTAGAAGTGGTTTATGAATCCTACAATGAATGTGATGTCATATTCTCTGGGGAGTATTACGGCTGCACCCTTCTGGAGCTGTTCGGGGTACTTCTCTGAGAGTTTTTTCAGTTCTTCTCTTATGGAAGCCGCGAGGGGCTCGCTTTCTCCTGTGCATTTCGAGAGATAGACGTAGTGGGCCGTGCTCAGGTCGTCCGTGAGGTCCGAGACAGAGATTACAGTATAGGGCAGTAGCTTCTCCGTTTCCATTCTCTTTATCTCAAGAAGGAGTCTCAAGAGTCTTTCAGAGAGTTTCTCGATCAGCTTTTCTCTAGCCTGTTCGAAAGACAGTTCAGACTTCTTGTAGGCTTCGAGTTTCCTTCTGCAGAGCAGGACCTCCTCGCGCCTTATAGAGTCTGTATATGTCAGACCCTTAACGCTGGCCGAGCTTTCCCATTGTCTTTCGAGCCCCAGGTCGTTCAGTTTTCTCTCAACCGCCGCTTTTACTATTGCTTTCAGTTCTTCCTGCCATTTCCAGCCCATGTTATCAGCTCCTTAGCTCTCTTGCCGTTTCAAGACGTCTGTTGATCTCCGGAATGTCCCGGACGGTTATTATCTGTTTCAATTACATCGCGGAAGTCTATTCTCCTGTCTTCTTCTGATTCTGCGGTAACGCCTTGTCCTGAATAAACAGGTTGTTGAACTGCTTCTTTTCGGCTTTAACCAGATCTGCTATCTTCGCTTTGAGATCATTGATCTCTCTTCTCAGTTTTTCTGACGTTTTGCTGTACTCGAGAAACCTTTTTTCATCTACTTTTGGGACTTTGATATTCTCGACATTGCGAACGCTCAGTCCTCTAATCATAGTTCCTGTGGAAATCTGAGAGAGCATAGACTTGCCGTACTCGCTATTCAACAGTTCATAGAGCGCCCGGGCCGGATACTTTTCCGGATCGACTCTTATGCGTAGTAGATTGGCTCCCATCGCTAAAATTATTCCTTCGCCATACTCACCGACCTGCGCTATTTTGTCTATGGTCCCCTTTGCAGATAGAACTATGTCGTCCGGATACAGTCGAATCCTTTCGACCTCTTGCGCATCTTCTACATATATCGTCTCCGCCTTTTCAAGATTCAATTCCCCGTCGCCCTCGATATCGGAGATCTTCAGCAGGTGAACCTTCAAAGCTCCGGCCTTCTCCGTCGTAGTCTTCAATCTTCCCTTATCGGTGCCTGAGGAGACCCCGGCGATTTCACCTATTCTTATGCCCGGAAGCCTCGAGATAGCTCTGATTAGACTCGCCGCTTCTCTGGACGAGGGGATCTCCATGACATATACCGAAGGCAGCAGGGAGAACCTGTGTGTCTCCATCTCGGAGAACGATACTATTCGCGACAGATTATCTACTTCCTTCCACCTGGCGTATGTATCGAGCGCAAGAGAAACCAGAGACTCTTCGAGTCTCTTTCTGTCAAGCATCTCACGTGAAATGGAGACCATAAGGACCGATCCCTTTCGAGCCTCCGGTTTGTCTTTGTCTATTATCAGGATGCTGCTTTTCAGTGCAGAAATGTTTGACGGCAACGCGGGAAGCTGAATGACTGCTTCAACGAGATCATGCTTGACAAGGTTCTGTCTTATTATTCCGTCGGGCAGTTCTCTTATGAGCGAGCCGTTCTGTATAGAACTTACCAGCTTTCCATTCTTCTTCAGAGAGCTTATTCC
>LVBU01000054.1 GCA_001603185.1 Thermotogales bacterium Thermo_02
TCGTTCGACTCCGCCAGCATCGAAGAGACCTGTATTGTTTATACTCTCCTGCATGTCGCAGGAGAATTCGAATGAGTCAGTGTAGAGCTGGAAGAAGCCCTCCGGTTTGAGAACTCTAGCCAATTTCTCGGCGAAACGGCAATCGTTCAGCCGGCGTCCGGAATGCCTTTTCTTAGGCCAGGGACAGGGGAAATTCATGTAGATGCCGCTTACTGAGGCTGCAGAGATTATCTCATCCAGCGCAAAGCTCACATCGACAAGAAGAACTCTAACGTTTTCGAGAGATCTCCTGTCTAGAGATTTCAGCAGCTTGTGACAGCTTATCATTGACAATTCTATACCCAAAAAAGATGATCGGGGATTCTCAGCGGCCGTCTGTATAAGAAATTCGCCAGCACCAAAACCTATTTCCAGAAAGAGTTCTCTTTCCGAATTGAATAACTGTCCAGTCTCTATCGGTAGTTCATATTCTGTAGCATCTATGAAATTGCATAGATAATGACTCATCCGTTTTTCTCCTCTACACTACTACCACAAAGAATCGTGCCCCGGTTTTGAAGGAACCGGCTGTCTTTCGTGGTAAACAATTACGACAAAGAACCCGTAAGCGAGAAATCTTCATTACAAGGAGATTCTATACGAAGTAAAGCATATTTTCCATTCCTCAACTCTGAACAACAATGAAGGGTGATGGTCTATAATCATAATGTGAAGAAGACGATTTTGGTTTTTACGACTCTGATCTACTTGTTTATAGTTGTGTTTTTTTATTTGAAACCAGGACAGACGACCTTAGTGATTGGTAGCGACAAGTTCATGCATTTCGCAGGATTCTTCGCGGGAGGTCTGTGGTTGGTGTTTTTGATTCTGCTCAGAAGCTCAACCGCACATGTCTTGTCTTTCTTGATTTTCTTATTTGTTTCTCCACCGGTGCTCGAGTTTCTGCAGGGATACTCCCCGGGTAGAGCAACCGACGTAATGGACATCGTTGCGAATTATTCGGGCTGGATAGTGCCGGTAGGTATCTTCGTAATCGTGAAAGGAGTTTTCTCGTTATTTGACAGAAGGTTGAAGAGAGAGTCTTGAGAGAAAGAGCAACTGTTTTGCCCAGATGACTCAGTGCCACATTCTCGAATTCCTTTTCTTGAACTGGAGGTGTATCTACGTTGAATACTGCCAGGAAGAGGCTTTTTGGTCTATTTGCTATTATTCTTCTGATTCTATCGACAACGACTCTTTGCGCTGCTTCTGAAGAAATCCGTTTGGAAGAGCTTGCTTACGTGTCTCCCCAGGCCTCTCCCACAGGGCAAGAAGTTACAGTAGTTGGTTCTGAGAGCGGCTCCGTTCTTCTTGTTTTGAAGGGGAAATCGCTTTACCGTGTAAAACTCAAAGGAATAGCTTTCCCACCTCTTGGCAATTATGATCCCATTCGCCTCTCGATCTCTCGATTACTTCGCAACACAATCGGTAAGGAGGCCTTGATCGAAACTGAGAAAACTAACAACCTCGATGGGCCGGCATATGTTTGGTTGAAAACTGAAGAAGGTACACTGCTTCTACAGTCTCTTCTGGTTTCGAACGGATTTGCAAGCATGGCGGGCAAAGAAGACGAATATATTGATCTCGCTCCGGCGCAGGCCTTTGCAAAGGATAGAGAACTCGGCATATGGGATGAAAACAGAGATAAGCTTCTGACGGTATCCACTGAGACTCTGGGAATCAATGTAAGCGGAATCGAAAGAGTAGATGGAGTACAAATCGAGGATGTCCGAATACTCGACAATGGTGATTTCGGTTTCGTGACTCTGCTTGTCAAGAGAGATGGAAATCTCAACGGAGTGATTCTTTCTATTGTTTCTAGTACTGACAGAGCAAGAGACGAGGACAGCATTACCATCAGTAGTCAACGAGATATGAAGGCCGGGGATTCCTTTGTTATACTTATTGCTCTAGACAGAGCTCAAACACCCTCATTCAATTTCGATGAAGTGTGGATTACTTATCTAGATCCTAGAGGCGGCTTCCTGCGTTTGAGCTCCCCAGATGGAAAGCAATCACTTTACGAATATCAATACAGTAGAAAGGTAAGTAGTTATGTTGTAACCCCACTAAATTAAGGGAGGCCTTATAATGAGAAGAGTGTTTTTCTTTTTGACGATTCTTCTTTGCTCTACGATAATAATGGCATTTACGGGTGAAAGTATGGGAAAAACGGCGGCAGACTTTAATGCAGGCACGGTACTGATAATTCACTATCACCGTTTTGACGAAAGTTACGACGGTTGGAATCTCTGGGTATGGCCTAATAGACCGATTAGCATGGATGGTAAGGCCTACAGTTTCGATAGAACCGACGAGTTTGGAGTTAGCGCCACTGTAACTCTTCCAGGGAAGCATTCTAGACTGGGTTTTATTGTGAGACTCAGGGACTGGGAGGCAAAAGATGTTAACGCCGATCGCTTTGTTGAGATACCCGAAAGTGGCGTCGCCGAGATCTGGGTCATCGAAGGTGAACACGACTATATTTTCGACCCGCAGGAGATTGATCTCAGACCGAGAATAAAGGCTGCCTTTCTGGATAGTCTTTCCGAGATCTTCGTGTCTCTTTCAGCACCTGTCGATACAAGAATCGCCTCTACAAGAGTTGAGATAGACGGACAGGAGTTCCCAGTTGCATCCGTCCAGAAGGCTGATCCTACTGATATTTCTGTGACCAATTACGTGAAGATATCACTTGAGGAACCTATTCCACCAGATGCAGTGGCAAAGGAAATGACTCTGAGTATCGAAGGGTTTCTCGCTGGCAGAGTCATTGTTCGTAAGGCTCTAGACAATCCGGCCTTCTATTTCGATGGTGAGCTCGGGGCAATTTATTCTGGCTTATCAACGATCTTCAGAGTCTGGTCCCCGGTATCATCTTCGGCAAGTCTATTGTTGTATAATGACTTACACTCAGAAGAGTACCAGGAGATTTTGATGACGAAGAAAGCCCATGGCGTATGGGAGGTAGAAGTCTTTGAGGACCTTCATCTAAGGCCTTATAAGTACAGATTCCACTCATACGGCAGGGAGAGAGAGACCGTCGATATTTACTCAAGAGCAGTGACAAAGGGTAGTACAAAGTCTGTTGTTGTCGATCCGACAAAGACAGTCTTTGAGGGCTGGCTTGGTCACGAAAAGCCGTCTATGGATAGACCCGTAGATGCTATCATATACGAAATACACGTGGGAGACATGACCTCTGACAGAAGCACCGATATAGTCCACAAGGGAAAGTACCTCGGGCTGACCGAAACTGGCAGAACTGGTCCGGAAGGTGTTAGTGCCGGACTCGACCATCTTGTAGAACTTGGCATAACCCACGTGCATATAATGCCCTTCAACGATATTTACTATGTTGAAGAGGGTAGTGAAGACGGATACGGCTGGGGATATGACCCCTATCTTTATATGGTTCCCGACGGGCATTACAGCACAAATCCATCAGATCCGATAAGCAGAATACTCGAAGCCAAGAAAATGATAAAGGCCCTTCACGAAAGCGGCATGAAGGTTATACTTGATACCGTATTCAATCATACAGCAACGACAGGAGAGACTTCTCCCTTTGATCAGACCGTTCCTTATTACTTCTACAGAACCGACAGAACTGGAGCCTATACAAATGGAACTGGTGTGGGAAATGAGATAGCGACCGAGCGTCCGATGATGAGAAAACATATTCTAGATGCTTTGAAGATGTGGGTCAATGATTATGAAATAGACGGTTTCAGGTTCGATCTTCTCGGTCTTTTTGACAAAGAGACAGTTCATGCTATAGATTCAAAGTTGCATGAAGTTGATGAATCGATTCTGCTTTATGGCGAACCCTGGGGAGGCTGGGGAGCTAATGTTACGTTCGCCAAGGGAGACCAGAGAGGAACAAGAGTTGCCGTTTTCAATGATAATCTCAGGGACGCAATAAGAGGAAGTGTCTTCGATCCGAAGGTCAGGGGCTTTTCTCTAGGCAGTCGCGCGAAAGAGAGAAGGATCATGCGCGGCGTCGTCGGGAGCATCGACTACAGTTACGAGATAAGAGACTTTGCCGATGAACCACATGAAACGATAAACTACGTTTCCGCTCACGACAATCAGACCCTCTGGGACAAGAACAGCGCTGCCATGCCCGATGCTTCTATGGAACTTCTTATAAGGGCCCAGAAGCTGTCTAACGCGATTGTTCTCTTCTCTCAGGGCATACCCTTTCTTCATGGTGGAGTAGATTTCGCTAGAACGAAGGACGGAAACGATAATAGTTACAATGCTGGTGTCGATCTGAACAAGATGGATTACGCCCGTAAGGCCGAATTTCTAGAACTATTCCATTATTATCGTGACATGATCGAGTTGCGAAAGAACCATCCAGCCTTCCGAATGGGTAGCTCCCAGGAGATAAGAGACAATCTTAGTTTTCTGGATGCACCCAGAAACATGGTCGCCTTCATCTTGAATGGAAGCGCTGTTAATGACCCCTGGAACGAGATACTCGTTATCTTCAATGGAAACCTCGAGGACGCATCGATAACTCTTCCGAATGGGAAGTGGAATCTCGCGGTAGACTCAGAAACGGTCTCGAATGTGTCTCTGGGTGAATTGCAGGGAGACGTTGTACTGGAAGCAATATCCACCTATATTCTTTTCAAGCATTAGTCTGGAGGTGTCTGATGTACAGCTGTAAAATCATAAGAATTCTTGAGTCCGGTTTCTATGATGAAATATCCCAATCGATAGATGTTTGCAAGGATACTCTCACGAAGTATGGCTACCTTTTCACTGGCTCTGTAGACGTCGATCCAGTAATGAGCGATCTTAAGGAAGCAATATATGCCGGGTCTAGATCGAATGATCTCGTAATAGTTCTGGGCGGTACCGGTCTCTACAAAGAGGATATAGGTCCGGAAGCCGTTCTCTCTCTTGTAGACAAGCGGGCCACAGGAATTGAAATGGCTATGATGAGAAACGCAGTTGTTATAGACCCTTCTCTCAGTCTGTATAGAGTCGCGGCCGGTACCATCATTGAGTCGCTGATACTCTGTATTCCAGGATATCATACGACAGTAATGCATTATCTGGAGCCGGTTATAGACGTATTGAAATCCCTATTCGACGGTTGGAGAGGAGTTGTTTCGGCAAAACAGAACTGAGGATTCTTCTTGAACTAATGCGATCGATAGAATACGAAAGAGAGGAGAGGTGCCATTCCGGGTCTAATCTGGATTATACCGGGCACTGCGTAAAGTTATGTTCTCTAAAGCGAGCGGCAAATACATAGTTGTCGAAGGCGTTATCGGAGTCGGAAAGACCACTTTGGTAAGATACCTTTCAAGGAAGTACTCGATGCCTCTAGTGCTGGAGGTCGTTGAAGAGAATCCCTTCTTGCCAAAGTTCTATGAGGATATGGACAGATGGGCCTTTCAAACCCAGTTGTTCTTTCTCGTGAGTCGTTTCGACCAGCAATCGGTCGTCAAGAAGGCTGCGATGCAGGGTCTCGGCGTTGTTTCGGACTACACTTTCTACAAAGACCAGCTCTTCGCTTCACTCACTTTGAAGGACGAGCAGCTGGGATTGTACAACAAAATATTCAAAGTGCTAAAAGATCAGATTCTTGAACCGGATTTGATAATATATTTATATGCCGACGTCGACGTCCTTATGAACAGAATCGCCTTGCGCGACAGACCTTTCGAGAGGACTATGGAC
>LVBU01000517.1 GCA_001603185.1 Thermotogales bacterium Thermo_02
GCAATATGGGAATCGATCACCCTGTAATAGCTCTGGCAACGCGAAGCGGGAGCGCTCTGTCCATTCAGGGATTTGTCGGTCAGGATGCCCCCGGCGCAGTCTTTGCCGGTTCTGTGGTTGAAGTATACTCCGCCAGAGCCGGGGACGGAGATTCCTATTCTGGAGAGGACTACGGCGAAGGAATAAAGTACATCGGGTCGCTTACAGTAGATGCTCAGGGAAACTTCGAGGGGGGTATCTCTCCGGTCTCTGAGGATATAAAGACCATAACAGCTATAACCCGCTATGAAAGCCTCAGTAACGTTCTAGGCACTCTCACTTACAACACTTCCGAGTTCGGTCCGAACAAACCGATCGGTTCGGGTCTGAAGATCAGCGGTCACGTATATGAAGATCTCAACTTCAACAGGGCCCGCGATTATGCCGAACCAGGTATTGCCGGAGTCAGAGTGAAGCTCTGGAAGTTCAGTGGTAGCAGCTGGGCTTTCCAGTCTTACACTCAGACGGATAATGAAGGCTTTTATAGTTTCGATGTTTCTCAGGGAACTTACAGAGTCGTCGAAGACGCGCAGAATCTCTTCAATTCACCAACTGAAGGATCTGATCCTGTTGGATATATATCCACGACTCCAAACTGGGTTGAAGTGATAGTAGACACAGTAAACAAGACCGCCGATTTTGGTGATTTCAGAGGTTTCATAGTGAAAGGTTTTGTCTTCGATGACTCCGGTGCCGGTATCATCTCTCGGGCGAATAATGCTACAAGAGATCCGGGAGAGGCTGGAATAGCGGGAGTTATGGTTACATTGACAAACGGGTCGGACACATATACAAGATACACAGACCAGGACGGCCTCTACAGATTCTTCGTCTCCGGAGACCCTGTCTATCCAATCACAATAAGAGAGACGGATCTTCCGGCATATACGTCAACGGGCGACCATGATAGTGACGGGTCTGCCCATCTCGATGAGAGGAATGTTATAACAATAAACTCGGATGTCGACTCTTCGGCTTTCTACAATTTCGCCGATGTAAAGCGATTGCTTATCGAAGGTATAAATAGCGTTTCGGGACTTCCGGGAAGTACCGTCAGTCTCGACCATTCTCTGTTAGTCTCTACCTATGGCAGCGTTTCTCTGGAGAGTATTTCATCTCAAGGCTTTGGTATCACGGCCTATGAGCTCGATTTGGCGGGGAATGTACTTGGCTTGTGGGACGACAATATCGCAAGGTCTCCGGCAAGGTATTATTTCAGATTAGCGGTCAACATACCGACAGAAGCTATCAGCGGCACATTCGATACGATAATAGTCAGGGCAGTACAAGACTGGTCTAATTCTGCAGGAAGTGATCGCGCCGAGACTTACGACACGCTTACCGTCGGAGCCGAAGGCCTGTCGATACGCAAAGAGACACGGAACTTTTCTATCTCGGGCGGCTGGGGACTGTCATCCGAGGGAAGGCCCGGCGAGATAATTGAGTACAGAATCTCCTTTGCCAACAACGGGGTTCTCCCGATTCCCTCTGTCGTGATAACCGATCCTCTGGACAGAGATCTGCAGTTACTGCAGAGCAGCTATTCGATGGGGAGCGCTCAGGGAAACGCGATTCTCCATATCGATGGCAGCGAGCACTTGCTGGTCGCTGAAGACGGCGGCGACTTAAACCTCGATTGGGCCTTCTGCGAGGGGGGAGTTCTGACGGTTAATATAACGAAGATAACAGGGGCGTTGCAGCCAGGTTCTTCCGGCTGGCTGATATTCAAGACGAGACTTAGAAGATAATCGGGAGGGGATATGGATGAGAAAGTGTTTCCTTACAATCGTTTTTCTTTCAGCAGTCATTTTGCTGGGGTTTGCCAACGAGGAACCTATAAGGGTCAGTATCGAAAGTTATAAGGTCTGGGACTCTCAGAGTGCAACAGAGACATACGAAGAACTCGACGAGGTCTTTCCGGGCGATGAGATTCTTTATGTCCTCACATACGAGAACTTGTCGGAGTTCTCGATCGAAGGACTCCAGATGATCGCTTTGATCCCCGAAGGCACCTTCTATATAAGGGGTAGTGCTACTGGAGAGAGGCGTGAATATCTGGATTGGGAGAGTCGAGAGCTCGAACTCTACTTTAG
>LVBU01000518.1 GCA_001603185.1 Thermotogales bacterium Thermo_02
GTTCTAAAGGCTTCACCAAATGCAAAGGCTATCATTGCAAATATATAGACGAAAAAATTGGGGAAGAAATAAAAGATTATAAACGAAGCGAGATATGAGATCATTGAAAGAATCATAGACAGTCTTCTTCCATACAGATCGGCGATGAAACCTGTGGGTAATTCCAGTAGATTAGTTGAGATCTCTCTGACGGAGATCAAAGTTCCTATCTCCAAAAATGAAAGCCCCATCTCCCGGAAGAAGAGTATGAGAAATGGATCGAAGAATCTGAGGTTTTTCAGGAAACCGTAGAGAGCAAACCTGTAGTACTGCCTATCCTTTTTTATCTGCAAGGCGAATACCTCCCGGAGAGACGTTTTCTAAATTATAGACCGTCTGAGGTCTCTCCGGAAGGGCATTCTACTTAATAAGGAAGATTCTCAAGATCAACGGGATAATGACCATCCCGCTCATTACCCATTCCCACTTTGTGGCCTTCTTGAATACGTGATAGAGGAGAATGGAAGCCAGGTATATGGTGATAAGTATATAGATGATTGTCATCAGACGACCCTCTCCTTTCGCTTGTCTATTATCAGCAAAGCTACCGCAACAAGTGCAAGGCCTCCCGCGAAGATAGGATAGAAGAAGACGCTCTTCGCGAAGTTACCGATCGTAGTTGACCAGACTATCATGCTTATGGCATAAGCCATAGTTATGAAGAAGGCCGGCATCGAACTCAGCCAGATCTTGAAGTAGTTCTTCTCACCTACAACGTGAGCCGCGAATATTCCTGCCAGTGCAGTCGGCGGGACCATGTCACCAAGACCCGCTAGAAGTGACAGGGCCGAACAGACAACTATGTCATTGCGTCCCAGGAAGGCAAGAAGGAACGGAACACCAAGAACCGATGCAGATCCGTAAGAAGAGACGGCGCCAAATGCGGGAATACCCAGCGCAATTCCTGCAAGAAGTACTCCTTCAGGCAAGCTGTTCAGGTATCCGACTATGAGACCCCTGACGCCGTTCATGGTCATTATCTGTATGAACATACCGACACCAATCAATATCGATAGTATTCCCAGAGCGTTTTGAATAGCCGTTGTAGAGATCTTGAATATGTTGCCCCTTCTACCGGTCACAGATGCGAGCAAAGCGGAAATCATAAATATGAGCGGAAGGCCTAGCGAAAAGCCCCAGCTCGCGTTTTCCTGAACCATTAGCAGGACCATTACGATCAACGGAAGATATACCGTGAAGCCCTTCACTGGCTCGTGTTCTCTCTCTCTCTTGAACAGTTCCAGATCAACGGGCTTGACCTGCCTGGCTCCAATAATAAGCGTTGTTATGACTGCAAGCGGGAAAGTCGCGAGAAGCAAAGGCGTCGTGAAACCGATGTATGGCATATCGACACCCTGTCCTATAATCATGGCAGGCAGGTTTATCGGGGGCGCTATCATACCGTATATACCGCTCATGGCGATAATCGAGCCGGCTCTTCTCTTGCTCAAGCCAAGACTTTTAAGAACCGGAAAGGCAATAGCACCAGTCGTCAGAACGGTTGCTGTCGAGGAGCCTGTTATCATACCGGCAATCATTATAAAGAATGTCAGTAGAACAAGCAGAAACGTAGGCTTCTTGTGAAAAGCGATAGTCATGTTTCCGGCAATGGTCTCGAGAAGTCCAGAGACCTTTATCGACTCCATGAAAATCATAGCAGAAGCGATAACGAGTATAGTGTCGATATAGCCGAATCCGCCTTCGACAAGATGTCTGAGTGGGAAGAACTCTCCAAAGGCTATCGAACCTGCCAGAGCCGAAAACATCAGCGAAACCGATATGGGAATCTTTATTGAAGCGAGACCCACAAAGGTCGCAAGCATTATCAGAAAATACCAGATTTCAGGCGTATAGATATCTATCACCCCCGGATTATCAGTTCAAAAATTCGAACAGACCTTCTCTCATCATCTGATCATAGGTGGGAATTCCGAACAATTCAATTGTCTCACCCATAAAC
>LVBU01000519.1 GCA_001603185.1 Thermotogales bacterium Thermo_02
ATCCGATTCTTCTGAAGAAGGGAATTCAGAAGGCCACCGAGAAGGCAGTTGCGCATATAAGATCACTCTCCAAAAAGATATCCTCAAGAGAAGATATCGCCTCGGTAGCTGCAATCTCCGCTAACGACACTGAGATTGGCGAGCTCATTGCGGAAGCTATGGACAAAGTTGGTCAGGACGGAGTTATAACTGTCGAAGACTCCAAGACTCTGGAAACATACGTAGAATTCGTTGAAGGTATGCAGTTCGATAGAGGATACATATCTCCTTATTTTGTCTCTGATCCAGAGAAGATGGAAGCGATTATCAAGGATCCTCTGATACTCATCACCGATAGAAAGCTCTCGGCTGTGAAGCCCATAGTCCCTCTTCTGGAGAAGGTAGCCCAGGCGGGTAAGCCTCTAGTGATTATAGCTGAAGACATCGAGGGCGAAGCTCTTTCCACGCTTGTTCTCAACAAGCTGAGAGGCACTCTGGATTCAGTCGCTGTGAAGGCACCTGGTTTTGGAGACAGAAGAAAGGCCATGCTTCAGGATATTGCAACTCTTACCGGAGGTACAGTGATAAGCGAAGAAGTCGGCCTAACCCTAGAAAACGCCTCAATAGACGATCTTGGAAGCGCAGGCATGGTGAAAGTCAAGAAGGATGACACGATCATTGTTGACGGGAAAGGCGATGCCGACAAGATTAAGCAGAGAATAGGTCAGATAAAGGCTCAGATAGACCAGACTACTTCCGAATATGAGAAAGAGACTCTTCAGGAAAGGCTTGCTAAGCTTTCTGGCGGAGTTGCAGTTATAAAGGTAGGAGCGGCTACGGAAACTGAATTGAAAGAGAAAAAGCACAGAATAGAAGACGCCCTTTCGGCGACAAGAGCCGCAGTTGAGGAAGGTATCGTGGCAGGTGGCGGCGTTGTTCTCGCCAGAGCGAAGAAGCCTGTTCAGGAGTTGTTTGAGAGCACAGAGAATCCTGACATCAAGATTGGTGTGAAGGTTGTGTTGAAGGCACTGGATACGCCGATGAAACAGATAGTAGAGAATGCCGGCCTGGACGGTGCGGTTATCGTCGACAAAGTCCTAAACAATGATGATCCGGCCTTTGGTTATGACGCACTCAACGATGTATATACCGATATGTTCAAAGTTGGAATCATAGATCCAGCAAAGGTTACAAGAAGTGCTCTGCAGAATGCCGCTTCGATCGCTGCAATTCTACTTACCACCGAAGCTGCACTCACTGAGAAGCCTGAAGAGAAACCTCAGGCTCCAATGCCGCAGATGCCAGAATACTGATAGACTTGAAGTCTGAAAGGGAGAGCGTAGCTCTCCCTTTTTCTGTTTTTGTGGCAAAATAGTCCTATGAGAGATTTTCTCACTATCGTCAAATGGAGAAACAGGGAAAGCATAAGATTAGTTACCAGACAGGGTGCCAGAACCACTTTTGTCACTGTGCTGGCAATTGCGTTTCTCGTAATGATAAGTGTTCCTCTGGTCCTGTACATGAGGAGTTTCTTTATACCAAACTTCTCTAGAGTCGCAGAACTCTCTGAACAACTAAAGGAATTTACGGGGATAGATTTGAAGGCAATCGTGGTCGCCTTCTTTTCGGCGATAATATTCTCGATCCTTCTCGGCAGTGATCTTCCTATAATCGTATCGAATCTCTTCTTCTCCGACAGGGTTTCTATGTTACTTCAAATGCCTGTGAGAAAATCAACGATTGCGAAAGTCCAACTCTCCGAAGTTCTTACCGCTGGAGGATTACCGGTTATTCTGTTTGTTCCGGTTTTTCTCGGGGCTCTCAGGGGACTTGGCTTCTCGGGTCTAAAGTTTTGGTTTGCCCTTGTACTGCTTCTAATATTCGTTCTCAATATTCTTGCCGTGACGGCTATCATCTCTTTCGCGGTTGTCTTTATCACTAAAGGGAGGCTTCTAAAGACCCTTTCTGCATTAATGAC
>LVBU01000520.1 GCA_001603185.1 Thermotogales bacterium Thermo_02
ATTTATAATCTATCCTCTCTTTGATAGTCTTATTCTAAGCTTCTTCAGCTGGTCTGGAGTCGGAGCCAGGACCTTTGTCGGACTGAGGAATTTCAGAACCATATTCTCCGGAAGTTTTGGGAAAGAGCTCTTCAATGCATTCTTCAACAACGTATATTTCTTTCTGATGCTCATTGTTATCGAACTCGGTCTCGGTTTTCTGATCGCTCTGATGCTCGCCAGCAAGATAAAAGGAGCCGGAGCCTTCAGAGTTGTGACTTATATTCCAAACATGATACCGCTTGTGCTCGTCGGTTTCATGTGGGGGCTCTTCCTAAACCCTCAGGTGGGACTGGTCAATCAACTGCTCAAGCTCGTGGGACTCGGTGGCTGGGCCCAGCCGTGGCTAGGACAGTCGAGTACGGCTTTGACGACGATTATTCTGGTCAATGTCTGGCGTAATCTCGGGTTCTATGTTCTGGTTATCCTGGCCGCGATTCTGGACATATCTCCGGAATTGATAGAAGCCGCCTATATAGACGGCGCTAATAACTGGAAGATAACCTGGCGGATAATATTCCCTCTGACGTTTTCGACCTTCAGGACGCTGGCGATTCTCCTTTTCATATGGAGTTTCAATATATTCGATACCGTTTATGCTCTGACCGGTGTTCAAGCAGGTCCGTATAGATCAACTGATGTTCTCGGGACTTTGTTTTACCGGACGGCCTTCGGTGGTTTGGGCAGCGGAGCAGTCGACATGGGGCTCGGGGCTTCAGTGACTGTGTTTATCTTTGCAATCGTAATGCCCGTTTCGATTCTCTATGTCTATCTCGTGGAGAAGAAGCAAAGGAGTGCTTGAGAGATGCTTAAACTGACTCTTTTTGGGAAGATCATTGTCTACATTCTTCTTGCGGTATACTGCCTTGTCGTTCTCGTACCCTTTTTCATGATGATCATGAATTCGCTCAAATCCATGAGGGAGATATTTCTCAAACCCTTTTCCTTTCCTTCACAGGTTCTGTTCGACAACTATACAAAAGCCTGGAGACAGGGAAGTATCGGGACTGGCTACAGGAACAGTGCTCTTGTAGCCGGGATATCGGTTGTTGGAATACTAGTCGTGGCTTCGATGTTCGCCTACGCGATATCGAAATACGATTTCAAGGGTAGAAGGTTTCTCTTCATATACTCTATGCTCGGGTTGGCCTTCCCTGCGAGACTGGCCATCATACCGATCTTCATACTCTTGAGAAACCTGAATCTCACTAACTCTTTAATCGGTCTAATACTGATATACACATCTGTCAATATTCCCTTCTCAGTATTTCTCCTTAAGAACTTCATTGACGGAGTTCCAAACGAGCTATCGGAAGCGGCAAGAATCGATGGAGCTACTCCCATGCAAATCTACTGGAGAGTCGTCTTGCCTCTGGTGAAACCTGCGCTCTCAATAGTCGCGATAGTGAGTTTTGTGAATGTATGGAATGACTTCTTCTTTCCGCTCATATTTATCAACGATAAATCGAAAGCGACTATAACGCTCGCAGTATCCATCTTCTTCGGCGAGTACTCTAATCAATGGCCTCTGTTGTTCTCCGGGCTTACACTCGCCGTTGCGCCGACAATAATACTCTTCTTGCTGTTCTCAAGGCAGTTCATCACAGGAATGACTCAGGGGGCCATTAAGTAAAGGAGGAGAGACTATGAAGGTAAAGCTGGGTATAGATAACCTGCTGGAAGGTGATTCATACAAGGGAGTAAAGATCGGACTTCTCACAAATTCTACAGGTATAGACAGCAATTTGAGAATCAATGTCGATGTCCTGCTGGAGAGTGGTTTCAACCTGACAAAGCTCTTTGGACCGGAACACGGAATAACCGGTGCCGCGCCTGACGGGGTGGGAGTAGATAACAACGTAGATCCGAGATTTGGACTTCCCGTCTTTTCTCTATTCGGAGAAATAATGAGACCGACCCCGGAAATGCTGGACGGGATCGATGTCTTCTTCTATGATATCCAGGAC
>LVBU01000521.1 GCA_001603185.1 Thermotogales bacterium Thermo_02
CGTATAGGCTTATCGGTGAAGAGGAAGTTCGGGAAAGCGCACGTCAGAAACCGGTTAAGAAGACTCGTTAAAGAAGTTTATAGAACGGCAAAAAGCGACTTCCCGGAAGGTTATGATATACTCTTCATTGCAAGAAAGGATTTATCAGACCTGTTTAAACGAAAACCCGTCACTTTTTTCGACGTTGAGAAGATTCTGAAGAGAATCGCGAGAACAATTGGAGACAAATCCGATGAAAAAGATCGCACTTACAATGATAGATTTCTACCGTAAGAAGATATCTCCCAGAACCCGTCCGCGTTGCAGGTTCTATCCGACCTGTTCTACTTATGCTTACGAATCCATAGAGAGATTTGGTTTCTTCAGGGGCTTTGTCCTCGCAGCCTGGAGAATAATCCGCTGCAATCCCTTTAATCGGGGTGGATTCGATGAAATTCCAGATCATTTTACGTTAATGAGGAGGCACGAAAGATGAAGAAAGCCGTAGCGTTAATTGCCATGCTTCTCCCCATTTTTGCGATAGCTCTTTTGGGATCGACACTGACTGTTCAAGAAGGTCAAGATGTACTCATAATCACCGGCAAAACACTCAAAATCACTGTAGATCCTGAAAATGGTTTGTTGACCGGAGTAACGAGTTTCGCTGACAATAAGGCAGTCGAATTCTACGTGTATAACGAAAGTCTTGGCAAGGACGGGTTTAATGTCTTTGATTCTCAGGGAAACGAACTTCTTCCAGTTTCCTATAATCATAGTATCGACTCCGATGGAAATGTTGTAGTCTCTTTCAACTACGAGAATGGAAAGAAGACCGTGGTGATTCTGAACTCTCCTTACTACGATTTGAGAGTATTACTGGATTTCAATGAAAAGATAGAAGTCGCACTTCCATTCATCTCATTCAACAATCGTTCTCTGGGCCCCAATTCATCCTACTTCATGACTTATGACAAATTCAAGGGTCAGAAGACTCTCTTTGCAATTGCTTCACAGCAGGGGAGATTCCTCTTCCAGAGATACGTTTCCGAAAATGGCAGGGGGACACTTGAAGTCTTCGCCGGACCAATGAGAATGATCCACATCAAAGAAGCACTTCCGGAATACTATGACTCATTGGTTAAGGATCTGCAGGGATTCGGAGGAATCAACATCTTTTCATGGGTTTACCATGGAATAGTGTATTTCCTCTTCTGGCTATACCAGTGGTCAGGGAATTTCGGTTGGGCACTGATACTCTTTACTATAGTGACCAGGTTCATACTCTATCCGCTATATCACATACAGACTAAGTCGATGCTGATGATGAGAATGCTCCAACCGGAGATCGAGAAGATCAAGAAGAGGTATAAAGATCCAAGAAAACAACAAGAAGCCATGATGGCCCTGTACAAAGAAAAGGGATACAACCCCGCTTCTGGATGTTTTCCGATTCTACTGCAGTTGCCAGTGCTGATTCTACTCTATAATGCAATAAGATACTTCAGCGAAGTTATGGCTTATTCTCCGGGCTTTCTCATTTGGCGCGATCTTTCAGTAGGAAGCTTCGTTCAGAATATTCCATTCATAATCATTACCGTTGTCGTCGGAATCTTCAGCTCTCTGTTAACGGCTCAAGATGCTCGCTCGGCAAGGTCCGGAATAATAATGCAGGTGATCTTTCCCATACTCTTTGCCACCTTCCCATCTGGTCTTCTCCTTTACTGGACCACACAGAGCGTTCTCCAGCTTCTGATTAGCTGGATGGTCTACAAACGACATGGGATAAAGGGACTGACACTGCGACAGATGATGGGACTGCCGGAGAGGCCCGCGAAATAGCTTTGAGCCATACTCAGGAGGTGTTTTTAGAAACATGAAAACCTACGAATTTCGCGCTGAAACTGTTGAAGACGCTGTGAGAAATGCCCGAAAACAGCTTGATGCATATGAAGACGAAATTGAAGTAAAGATAATAGAAAAAGGATCGAAAGGGTTCCTTGGAATCTTTGGCTCCAAGGAATCTGTGATCGAGGTCTCACTTCTTGAAAAACACTCGCAGAGAAAACTTCAGGAATTCCTCAATGGTATTCTAAAAAACTTCGATAGCGAGTTCTTTTCTGAAGCCGCGCTTATAGGAAGGACCTACAGAATCAAGATAGAGGGCGAAGAAATATCAAGATTAATCGGAAAACACGGAAAGACGGTGGCTGCGTTGCAGCACATCTTGAGCATCTATGCAAACAGAATGTCTCCAATAAAGGTTAATGTCACCGTAGACGTGGGAGACTATCGACACGAGAGAAAGCGCCTTGTGGAAGAGATCGCTCATAGAACTGCCAAGATCGCTATCTCGAAGAAAAGCAAAATCGTTATGGAACCTATGTTCGCTTTTGAGCGAAGACTGGTTCACGAAGTGATTTCGCAATACCACGACCTGAAAAGCTACTCCGTAGGATTTGAACCTTACAGGAAGGTTGTTGTAGAATACAGTGAGAAGAGAAACGGAAACAGCAGAAACAGGCAGAATGCCAATAACAGGAGGCATTACGAAAATGTCAGACAGAGTGCGGATAGGTAAAGCGTATGATATTGAACCTCAGCTGATAGACAACGAAAAAGCAAAACGAGTACAGAAGAGAGTTCTGATTGGCAGAGCTATGGGTGCAGAGAACTTCATCATGAGACTGTTTACAGTTGAAGAGGGAGGTCACAGCCCCTTTCACAGCCACGATTGGGAACACGAGGTCTATATTGTGTCGGGCGAAGCGACAGTCGTAAAGGAAGATAGCAAAGAGGTCGTGACGGCCGGTAGTTTTGTTTTCGTCCCGTCGAATGTTCTACACCAATTCAAAAATACCGGAAAAGGTAACCTCGAGTTTATTTGCGTTATTCCAAATACGGCCGATGAGGAATAGAATTGATTAGAAGAGTTGATAGATTTTAGACTCACAAGGAGGTAAGACAATGCCGTTTTACAGGTATCAGTGTGAGGTCTGTGGAAAGACGACCGAAGCTTTCCAGAAGATGTCTGACGAACCGCTAAAGATCTGTCCCGAATGCGGTGGAAAACTGAAGAAGGTTTTGAGTAATGTTGGTATAGTTTTCAAGGGAAGCGGCTACTACTCGACAGATTCCAAGAAATCTACATCTGCCAGCCCGACCACTTCCACTACTTCGTCAAAGTCAGAGTGATTCTCAGGATCAAAAAACATCAAGCGAAAGATACGGAACCGCATTTGTAGAGAGGGGAGAAAAAAGACCCCTCTTGGCTTTTTCGTAAGCTACCATAGCTATCATAGCGGCGTTGTCCGTACACATATTCACCGGTGGGAAGAAGATCTTTAACCTCTTCTGCACCGCCTTCTCGTAAGCTCTATCTCTAAGGAGAAGATTGGCTGCCACTCCTCCGGCGAAGGCAATCTTTCTGACGTCAAGGTTCTCGGCAGCAGCAAATGTCTTACTGATAAGTGAATCCACAATAGCTTCCTGAGCGGAGGCCGCGACGTCTTCCACGCGAGATTCCGGATTCTTCTTCAGAAAGTACAGCACCGATGTCTTTAATCCGCTGAAGGAGAAATCATAGTTGTTCCGCTCCGTCAGAGGTCTCGGAAAACGATACTTCACTTCTCCTCTCTTTGCAGACTCTTCAATGGAAGGACCTCCGGGATAACCGAGTTCAAGTAACCGGGCGATTTTGTCAAAAGCTTCGCCAGCGGCGTCATCGCGTGTCTTTCCTATCAATTCCACATCATTAAAGTCCTTCATAAGCAAAATCTCGGTATGGCCTCCAGATACCAGCAAAACCAAGAATGGAGGTTCAAGATCTCTGTAAACCAGATAATTTGCGTATACGTGTCCGTAAAGATGGTTGACTCCGACGAAGGGTCTGTTAAGAGAGAGAGCCAGTCCCTTTGCAAAAGAGAGACCGACCAGAAGAGATCCAACCAATCCAGGTCCCATTGTTGCGGCAAAGACGTCTACTTCCGCTAGCTCTGTGCCGCAAGTTCTAAGAGCTTCAAGCACAAGATCGTCGATGACCTCTAGATGTCTTCTCGCAGCAACTTCAGGAACAACTCCTCCGAATTTTCTGTGTACTTCGATTTGAGAGGAAACTACCGAAGAAAGAAGGTGGCCATCTTCAAGGATGGCCACTGCTGTCTCGTCACAGGAACTCTCGATGGCAAGAACCTTCATCAGGCTGATTCCCTCGAGATTATCTGTGGGGCTGCATTGCTCTTTATTACGTCCTCGGTGATCACTACTTTCTCCACGTTATTCATTGTGGGAACATCGTACATTATGTTGAGCATGATCTGTTCAATCACACTCTTCAAAGCCCTGGCCCCCGTTCCTCTGGTCATTGCTTTTTCGGCGATAGCCGCCATTGAAGCGTCGGTAAACTCCAACTCGACTCCGTCAAGACTTAGAAGCCTCTGATACTGTTTCAGAATAGCGTTTCTAGGCTCGCTCATAATTCTCTTGAGATCCTCGACATCTAGATCGTTAAGAGTGGCAAGTACCGGAAAACGTCCGACGAACTCCGGAATCAAGCCGTATTGTATCAGGTCGTCTGGAACGGCTTCCTGCAAAATCTCACCCAGTCTGAGTTGATTCTTGCTTCTTACTTTAGCCCCAAAACCCATTGAAGAGTCGAGCACACGTTGTTTAATAATGCTATCGAGGCCACCAAAAGCACCTCCGACTATGAAGAGTATATTGGAGGTATCGACCTTTACGAATTCCTGATAAGGATGCTTGCGTCCGCCCTGAGGAGGAACATTCGCTACCGTTCCCTCCACAATCTTCAGCAAGGCCTGTTGAACTCCTTCTCCCGAGACATCTCGAGTGATCGAAGGATTTGGAGACTTTCTCGCTATTTTATCGATTTCATCTATGTATATTATACCCAGTTGTGCCTTCTCCACATCATAATTCGATGACTGGAGAAGTCTCAGCACGATGTTTTCAACGTCTTCTCCAACATAACCGGCTTCAGTCAAAGGAGTGGCATCGGCTATGGCGAAGGGAACATCAAGAATCTTCGCCAGAATCCTTGCGATCAAAGTCTTTCCCGATCCTGTTGGACCCACAAGCATTATGTTAGACTTCTCAATCTCCACATCATCTACATCGTTGAAGACTCTCTTGTAGTGATTGTAAACGGATACGGAAATGGTCTTTTTTGCCGTCTCCTGACCGATCACATATTTGTCGAGCTCCTTCTTAATATCTGCCGGTGTAGGCAGTTTCTTGCCGTGCTCTCGCCTGGCTTTCTGATCCTGCTGAATTATGTCGTGAAAGAGATCCACACATTCATTGCAGATGTAACCTTCCGTCCCGGAAATTAACTTTTTAACCTGTGAAGCCGGTCTTCCACAGAATGAGCAATGTCTTTCAAAAGCCAACGCTTTCCCTCCCAATATTTACTGTTTTTATTATACACTGTAATAGTAGGAAGCGCTTTG
>LVBU01000522.1 GCA_001603185.1 Thermotogales bacterium Thermo_02
GCTCATATAAATGGAAACATGGACAAAATCGACTCGATTTTCGCCCCGTCTGTTTCCACTTTCGCTTATTCAAGGTCGCCGAAGATGCTCTCTTCCTGCCCAACAGACGGGCAAGCGGAAATACTAATAAAAGATAGTATTCCGCGAAAATATATCAATGGCATCGCTGTTGGAAATGAGGACGTTGCAGGACGAGTCTATGCAATTATTAAAGGGTGTGGTATGGTGCATAATATAGCTCTTTACATTGCCCCACATGTATTGACGCCGGATTGGAGCAATTTGGTTAAGGATGGCTGTCGACCAGACGAGATCCAGTGCAAATGGTCAGAGGAGGACTAAACCATGTATACGGTGATACCAACCCAAATGGAAAAATGTAAAGGAGCGATGCTGGCCACCGCCATCGGTGACGCTCTGGGATGGCCTAATGAGCCACGCTCTAAAAACAGGGCGAAACGTTCAAAGGTCGTCGACCACTTTGTTGAGTGGACGCGTAGTTCTAGCAGTCCGCGTTGGCATGACGAGAAGATTCTACCCGGCGAATATAGTGATGATACTCAGTTGACACTATCAGTGGCACGAAGCATAATCGCAGGCGATTGGGAGAAGTTTCTCGCCGAAAAGGAACTTCCCTTCTGGCTGAAATATGAGCGCGGCGGTGGCGGTGCCTTGCTAAAGGCTGCCAAGTCCTGTAAAAAGGGATCCTTGCTATGGCAATCCAACTATGCTCGAGACTACTTTAATGCGGGCGGCAACGGTTCTATAATGCGCATCTTACCACACGTTATTGCGGCAGCGAAAATGCGCAATACTACCGTACTAATGATGGACGTCGTTAAGGATACCCTTATAACTCACGGCCACCCACGCGCTTTTTTGGGCGCAACTTGTTATGCTTATGCACTGGATTATCTTCTGAGAAAAGAAACAGTTCTAGAATATGGAGAGCTCGTTACTACCGTAATTGATGGTCAGAATGACTGGGGAGCTAACCTTAATCCAGATGTTTTCGGAAAGTGGCTCAGCATTGCCCAACAACATCGTGAATACGACTTTCACACGGAATGGGAAAACACCCGTGCCCGTATGACAAAGCAACTTGAGTTTATAAGTGTTTCGCTAAAGAAGGGCTTAATCCTCGACGACGTGAAAGTACTGACCGATTTGGAGTGCTTCGGGAAGTCAAACGGTGCCGGAGACGTTGCCGCTTTGGCCGCTATCTATTTGGCTTCAAGATACGCCAATAATCCATCTCTCGGAATAAGAGTTCCGGCGTTTTCGTTTGGCGCAGATACCGATACTATTGCTTCTATAACTGGTGGACTATTGGGAATGCTTAGTGGCACGAACTGGATTCCAACAGAATGGAAGGCAGTTCAGGATTATGATTGCCTTATCCAAATGACAGAGCTGCTTTTGGCGGACAACAAGAAAGAAGCCGCAAAGGAGGAAGTCGCAGAAGCGAAAGCGCAAGATATTCAATGGATAACTACACCTATTGGCAAGATGAGGCTTGTAGATTCAAGAAGTGTACCAAATGGCAATTATGGTATTGTGATAATCGAAAAGTGGCAGACCATGCTTGGGCAAACCTTATACACAAAGGATTTCAAGCCTAACGATGTGCGGCAGCAATCCGGTCAACCTGGTGTTGAAATGAAGAAACCTCATCAGCCCACTTCAGAAGATTTTGCAGTCCAGTCGAAACTCAAAGCAGAGCAACCAGCCGCGGCTCTGCCTCAGACAGCAATACCTTTACAGAAACACGTGCAGGAGAAGCTCGCTCTGCAAAATACGAAACGGCAGTTTATCTTGGACAGTAACTCCATTTCTTCCTTGCTCAGCAACCCCCAGGTCAAACAAAATATAACTTTCGGAAAAGCAATGAAGATTATTCAAGCCCTGCTAGATGGTGATGAGATAAGTGATGTGCTTGCAAAGCGGTTTAAGGTCGAGACAACCATGATAGACATCATAAAAACCTTTGTGATAACATAATGCTTTAGCGGCTCTGTGAAATCTGAAAGATGAAAGCCACCGGCATTGTATAGAAAGCTTATCCAATAAACATATCAAGAGAGATTTAGATAGTACCAGCAGCGAAATAACTGGACTCCGTTTTTCCATATTCGCATTTTGATTATCATATCAGGCAAACACACTGGACCGGAGAGCACTACGCATTGGAGGCGGTCTCAAGTACGGCGGCATCACTCGCAAAGATGAGATGCTCGAGAACTGGAAGATGATGGCTAGAAAGATCAAAGACTACTTTGCCAGACTTTGAATTACAGGTCATTCGTGAGTCAGTTCTATGGCTTAATCATTATTTGAAAACGAGGTGAGGAAATCTTGGACGTTCTTGCCCTTACGGATGTTGAATGGTTCAAGTACCTGCGTGAATGGCAGCCGCCTATAATAAACTTCTGGACGCCGACTGCCTGGGTGGTAAACAAGATCAACCCGGGGGATGTGTTTTATTTCTTCTTGAAGAGTCCCTATCGGAGAGTCGGAGGCTACGCAACCTTTGTCTATTCAGTCCGTTTCACCCTCGCCGATGCGTGGAAGAAGTTCGCTATAGGGAATGGCGAAGCCTCTCTGGACAGAGTTCTGGAAAGGCTCAGGTCGATCAACAAAGCAATCGATCCGGACAGCATGATAGGCTGCATAATTCTAAAGGACGCCGTATACTTCAGAGATAAGGACTTCATTGCGGCCGAAGAACTGGGAACGACCTTCTCGCAGGGAATACAGAAGTTCAAGTATCTCACGGGTGCTGCTTGTGAAGAGAATAGAGATAGTGTGGTCGTAAGGGAGCATCTTCGACGTGAATACTCATACGGCAGAGCGAGGGTCGCTAGCGGCCCCTTCAGGGACACTCTTTTGAATATCTACGGAAAGTGTACGGTCACGGGAGCGGATTACCCATTAGTGTTAAGGGCAGCTCGCATAGATCCGGATTCACAGGACAATAACCCCCGGAACGGTCTTCTTCTGAGATCGGATATCCACACTCTCTTCAGTGCCAACCTTCTCACTGTTGGTGAGGATTACCGGGTCAAGCTGAGCCAGATCCTTGAGAGCACTAGCTATGAAGGGCTCGAAGGCAAAGGTATATATCTGCCTAAAGACCCGAAGCTGTATCCTTTGCAAGAGGCTCTAAAAAAGAGGAGAGAGAGGCTTATCGAATTACCGGGGCGATAACCTCAGGCCCTACAGTGTCCGGAGGAGTCTCTACCTTTTGCGGCAACTCATATCCGGCTCGCTCCAGATATATGGGAGAGCGATTCTAAGTCCATATGCCGCTTCTCTGGTGAGACAGGCTGCTTAGAAAAGCATATACAATCTTCTGCATTGTCTTACCGGGAGTCGGTGCCCTCAGCAGTCTCTACTTCCGGTATCGGAAGGTACTTCCGCCCCCGGAAGTGATATAATTATATAGGGGGGTGACTGCATGCTTTTCGATACAAGGCCAAAGACCAAACTGGAAGACCTCTTCGACAGGATTGATGAGAGGAAAGCTCTCGAAGACGCTTTGTACAACTATCCGCTTGTCATCGTGACCGGGCTGCGGAGGGTGGGAAAGTCTTCCTTGATCAAAGCCGTGTTGAATGAGCTTCAGGAAATTCCGCTCTTTCTTGACGGCAGAGGCCTTTATTCATCTTCGGGAGGGAATATAACCCGGTTTCATCTCATCGGTCATATCGAAAGCGAACTCGCCCGGGTATCGTTGAAGTATAAGATCGTGAAATCCCTTAAAGAGCTGCGGGGCGTAAGCATTAAGGGAAATAGCATTACTCTCGCCAGGAAGGAATTGAGTCTTTCGTCGCTCATCGAAAGGCTCGACAAATTCGCCGCAAAGAACGAGAAGAATATCATTCTGTATATTGATGAGGCGCAGTATTTGAAGTACTACGGTTCAAGGGGAGGAAAAGACCTTCTCACATTGCTTGCGTTTATCTACGATAATCTGCGCAATACAAAAATGGTCATAACGGGTTCTGAAATAGGGTTGCTGCACGATTTTCTTAAGCTTTCGGATTACGAGTCCCCTCTCTACGGCAGAGCTTATTCTGAGATATGCATAGAGCCCTTTAAAAGAGAGACTTCAATAGAGTTTTTGAAGAAGGGCTTTGCACAGATAAACCTGCCGGTATCGTTTGATATCGAAGAAGTCGTGGACTTTCTTGACGGGATACCGGGATATCTAGTTCTTTTCGGGGTAAAATACCGCGAGTTTCTGAATGTAGAAGAGGCGATCGAAAGAGTATTCAATTATCTTTCGCGAATGATCTCGAGCGAGCTTAAGGAGCTGGAAAAGAGAAGCCCCCGTTACTTGAAAATACTGGAGCATATCGCTATGGGAGTAGATTCCTGGACAGGCCTTAAGAGGCTCTTAATAGCCGCGGGCGATATAGTCAGCGATTCAAGACTATATGAAGCCCTGAATATCCTTCAGCAGACATCGTGGATAAAGAAGACCGATGGGAAATATGATATCGTTGACCCTGTCTTAAAGAGAGTAATAAGTGAAATCTCCGAATAAGAACATAGCTTCCTTCTGAAAGAAATGACTTCCGGTATCGGAAGTAACTTCCGCCCCCGGAAGTGATTGCTAAAAATTAGGCAGATAGCCAAAAAACGAGAAAGTCGAGAGAGAGATTCGGAAGAAGCGGAGCTCTTCACAATACTCTTTATCTACTGCTCTAATTCGAAGTGAATAGATACTGAAACAAGTCCAGCATGACGGAAAGCGATAATCAATCTACTTCTTCACGACTTACAATAATAAACGCAACACCCATAGCCGGACCGGAAGACGCATTTATGCGTGCCAGACTCGAGGGCTAATAGTGAATGTAAATCTTTCAGTCAACTGACCTAACATCATTGACCTTGACTATAGGTGCCTGTTTTTCTGAAATGCTAATATAATAAGCCTTACGGAAGAACCATAACGAGCAGATGACTTCACAAATTGCCTTATCACCTGAGTCCGCTAAAAAAATAACAATGAGCTATGATTACGGATATTGTACTAATTAATGCT
>LVBU01000523.1 GCA_001603185.1 Thermotogales bacterium Thermo_02
CCGATATGCCCGTCAATTGCAATCGTCTCCGGGCGAACCGTACTTAAGGTATATGGACACGAGGAAACGTCTGAGCGGCATGGTTGTATCCCAGAGCCAAGCTCCTGTAAGTCCCACAAAACCCCGCCAGCCTCAGATACCGATTCACACCGGCATTAAGAATATGCCCGAATATAACCCTGACGCAGAAGTAACAGGCTTGACCTTGACCGTTCCTTCTTGGGGAAGTTCGATCTATAGGGTGCTCAATCAATCTGATCTGCAGAGTACTACGCCTCAGGCAAGGGACAAACTGGTAATTGCGCTTTCAGAATTACAAAAGGCCGTAGAAGCATTGTTGAAAGCTATAGAAGGAGTGACGTAAATGGAAATGCCGATTGCTTCTGGATTCCAGCAGAATATGTTCGTACCCAATGTGCGGTTTGAACTTATTCCCATAAAAGAGCTGGTCTCCAATCAAGATTATCAGCGCACGCTTTCCATTACTCACATTCGTCGCGCTGTAGAAAACTTTGACCTGTATCAGATCAACCCTGTCAAAGTCAGCCGCAGAAATGGCATCAACTACGTCTTCAATGGACAGCACACCATAGAGATTGTCGTTGCCGCTTCTGGCTCCAGAGACACGCCTGTCTGGTGTATGGTCTATGAAGACCTGACGTATACTCACGAGGCCAGCGTCTTTGCGGATCAGCAGAAATTTGTCAAGCGACTGACCCCTATGGATACCTTCATCGCGCATATCGAGGCTAAGGACAAGAAGTACTTGATGATACAGGATCTTGTAAGATCCTATCACCTCGAAATCTCCGAATCCAGGCAAAACGGGACGATCGCAGCGGTTGGCGCACTCGAATATATCTACGACAACTATGGATATCATGTGCTCGATAAAACACTACGCCTTTGTGTAGGAACATGGGAAGGAGAACAGTTCTCTTTTTCAGCCAATATTCTGAAGGGTATTGCTCGTATGATTTATGCCTATGGAGATGTTCTTCGTGAAGACATCTTCAAGGATCGCATCGGCTTGCTCTCTGTCAAGCAACTCACCCGAACCGCAAAAGAGCGACGCCCTGGTGCACTGGGATTTGCCGAAGCAATGGTCGTACAATACAACAAACGCTGCAAATATCGGCTTTCCATCCAAAGGCTCTACAGCAAAAACCTTGATGATTACATTGAGGAAGAGCAGGAAGCAGTTGAAGAGGACGATAGTGAGCCTTTCGATGACGTATAACATGGTAGTGATTTCCCCTATGATGTTGGGGAAAGGCCACTCTGTAGATTTCACAGAAAAGAGCCTTCCCCTATACTGTAGGGGAAATTGAAACAAGGTGGTCAGTCTCCCCCATACTGTAGGGGAAAGATCGATTGAACTACATGTTCTGCAGATTTCGATGTGACATATTCTCTGGAGCTACTTAAATGTCATAGCCCTCCCCAAAAAGCAGAATTGCCGGCACGGTTATACCATGCCGGCGTGATTCGTATTACTGCTCATACGTTGGTAACTCATCCAGTTCTTCCATCAGGTGCGTAATCACACCGTTGCCGCCGAGAGCGTGGTACTGCTCGTAGATATCCCGCATGACCTCGCGGTCGGGGATGGGGTAGTATCCGTTCTTCATGTGACGGCGGTAGCCCTCATAGAAGCGATCCCTGAGCAGCGCGACCATTGCCTGTCGGATCGCCTTCTGGTCATCATTTCCCTTTTTCAGCTTCTTGAGCTGTCGGTTGTACTACCAGGTAATCACGCCCAGCATGAGCACGCACAACTGTTGTACCCAGTACTTCTGGATAACCTCCAACACTGTATTCCAG
>LVBU01000055.1:0-2024 GCA_001603185.1 Thermotogales bacterium Thermo_02
GTCTTTTAGCACATCAATTATAATAAAGGAACTGAAGAAACACAGAGTTTTCACGGAGTATCTCTGGGAGCTCTATCAGCTGCACAAGACTCTTGAGAAATACGAGGAGAAGAACAAAGAACTGACCGAGCCTATCGGCGAGGAAATCGGAGTTTCCGATCTTGACCTTGAAGACTCAATTCCCGAAGCCGCCGATCTTTACCTCAATGGCGATGAAAAGACCACTGATAGCCTTTTCGATGAGATTGATGTGCAGTCGAGTATCGAAAAGGTTGGAGCATTCAGTAAGAAGAAGGCAGTCGTTCTTCGAGTAAGGAACAACTCAGAACTCGGAACTGTAAAAGGGATTCACTTCACTTTCAAGCTACTCGATCCGGTCGGAAATGAACTTTATTTAGCCGAAAAGGAGATCAACGAGTTCGACGTTGGTCCCGGTGAAGCCGAGAAGAAAGACTTCTCAGACTTCCCCGAGTTCACCGATCAACAACTGGAGAGAGTTAGCATTGAAGTATTGAGTATCAAATGGAGTAACGGAGTAGAGACCTTCACTAAATCCGATCAATAGAGAGATTTCTCAAATCTCTGAATTTTGCCGCTTCAAGAATCTTGAGCACCCTCTGGGTCTTGTCGTCCAGAGGGTCTATCTCTTTACCGGTATCCAGTCGCTCCAATATCTCATCCAGTTCCCTGTACTTCATGCGAAGGGAAAACTCATCGGTAATTCCCGGGACAAGATCGGGAGTAGGCGCTTTGTCTATGATCTTTTCGGGAATCCCTAGTTTTCTCGACAGTTCATAGACCTCCGTTTTGTATAGATGCATGATCGGTTCAATATCTGTCGAATCGTCTCCCCACTTGACGTAGAAGCCGCAGAGTTTCTCTGTCCTGTTGGTCGTACCCAGGACTGCATAGTTTCTCTTTTCACCTTCAAGATAGAGTGCAACCAGCCTCATTCTGTGCTTGGATCTGTAGTAAGCGAGCCCCTTCGAGAACTCCTCGTTCCCTCTGTTTCTCAGATCATCGAGGAACGGGTCTTCCGATAAGGCATTCCATTTGCTCCTCACGTATTTCTCTTTAATACCGGAGGGTATGAAGAGTGCTGGAGGTTGAAGTCTGTATGTTCCAATTCCGCGAAGAGCACCCGTCAGTTTCTGGATCTTGTACTCTATACCCAGATATGAGACTACAAGTTTCGAGTCGGCGAGCGTCTCTGGAGAAGAGTCTCTTTCCGGCAGCAACAAACCGAAGACCCTATCCTTTCCCAGAGACTCCACTGCGAGCTTACCAACTAGTGCGGAATCTATACCGCCGCTTATTCCGATAACTGCTCCTTTATAATTATTGTCGAGAACCGCCTTTCTTATGAACTCTATTATTCTATCCTTCAAGAGGGCTCACCTCCAAGATTAGTCTCTCTACCTCTTTCTGACTCGACAATAGAGAAATGGGTTTGGAATGAGGACTTAAGAGCCGTGGAGAGTGGAGAGTTAGAGAAAGATCGAGACGTTCGCTGCGCTCACGAGAAGGTAAGAGAAGCCAGTTCCGCTTCACGGGCCGTAAGAGCCGAGAAAGAACATTGTCGAGAGTTCTATTAGGAACAGTTGAGAGTGGAGCATGGAGAGTTATGAGAAAGAGCAGCCAGTCGCCTTCGGCGGCCAGTACCACTTCGTGGCGCCAGTTCCGCTTCGCGGGCCGTAAGAGCCGAGAAAGAACATTGTCGAGAGTTCTATTAGGAACAGTTGAGAGTGGAGCATGGAGAGTTATGAGAAAGAGCAGCCAGTCGCCTTCGGCGGCCAGTGCCACTTCGTGGCGCCAGTACGACTGCGTCGCGCCAGTTCCGCTTCACGGGCCGTAAGAGCCGAGAAAGAACGAGAGTTCGCTTCGCTCACGAGAATTTTCGGAGCCCACCTACCTTGTCATCCCGGACCCCGATCCCGTCATCCCGTAGTGCTCCTATACGGGATCCACTCCTCAGAGCAAAATCGAGATTCTTAGTCAAGCTCAGAATGACGGATTAAGGCGCT
>LVBU01000055.1:2042-13635 GCA_001603185.1 Thermotogales bacterium Thermo_02
CGCTGGACGGGTTTTCGCTCTTGCCAGACCCTAGACCCCAAACCCCAGACCCGTCTCGTCGTCTCTCCCTCTCTCCTCTCTCTCCTTCTCTCTTAATCTCGTGTTCTCGATGTTCTTCTAACCAAGAACGTGGACGCGGAACGTCGGAACGAAGAACAAAGCTCCTAGCTCTGGAACGCTCTCCTGCTCTTTCGAAGGACGGGTTCATGATCTGGGACGACGGACGCTGGACGGGCTTTCGCTCTTACCAGACCCTAGACCCCAAACCCCAGACCCGTCTCGTCGTCTCGCCCTTTCTCCTCTCTCTCCTTTTCTCTCTTCCTCTCTCCGGTTCTCGTGAAAATTGGGACTGACGGGCTCCTGACGTCTGCCCCCGATTTTCGCGTCTCGTCCTCTCTCTTCATCTCGCCCTCTCGATGATCTTCTCACTGTCATCTCTTGGGAACGTCAAAGGCTGCTGGCATAGTTTTGCAATACAGATTATGACGAGCAAAGAGACATAAGAGAATATGTTCGGTAAAAACCGAACCAGATATTTATCAGTCAAGAGAAAAGATAAGGGTTGTAATTAACAGACGAGGGCAAACTTTTCTAGCAGGAACTGGAACTTCTCAAAATGGATTATTGTCGACAATAGACATAATGCCGTTGTGAACGCTGTTCAGACAGGTGATGAGGCTTATGAAGAAGAGAAGAAAAGATGTTTCGATCAAAGATACAATTAGAATCATATTCATATTGTCGATGCTGTTATCGATCTTTGGCATCGGATATCTGGTTTTCGATAGATGGTTGTCCTCGGCCGAAGCAAAGGTCGAACTCATTGTAGAGACTATCGGCGAGAGTATCTTCAATCAAGTCGTCTCTTTCATGCACGAGCCTACTCATATCAATGAGGTCTATCAAAAGATCATTGAGAACGGTATTCTCGATTTATCCGATGAAGAACTCAGGGAAAAGTTCTTCGTAGGAGTTCTGAGCTCTCAGCGAGACGAGATATACAGTTTCAGCTACGGCACGGCAAATGGCGAGTATTATGGAGCTCGCAGGAATATGGACGGCGTTATTGAGATAATGAGGAATAATGCCTCTACCGGAGGTTACTCCTGGTACTATTCGGTGAACGAAGACTTGACAGCGGGCGAACGAGTCGTTGTAGCGGGGAAATTCGACGCGCGGACACGCGCATGGTACAAAGCTGCACAGGAAACGGCGGGTCCGGCCTTCTCACCAGTCTATAAGCATTTCATTATGAGTGACCTCACCATTTCTGCAGCGTGGCCCGTTTATGATAACGCTGGTAACCTGCATGGAGTAATGGGGACGCACATGCTTCTTTCAAGTGTCGGAGCCTTTCTCAAGGATACTGTGAGCGATTATCATGGTTACGCGATTCTTTTCGAGAAAGACACGGGTGCCCTGATAGCCAATTCGATGGAGATAGACAACTTCTCTGTTCTCTCTGACGGAACCTTAAAGAGATATACCATCAGCGAGATCGAAGAGCGTCATATTGAGCAAGAGTACACTCAATACTTGACGAGTCGGGATTCCTTGTTTGTCTACGAAGGAGAGAGAGAGAAGCTGTTTGTCAATGTGCGTGAGATTCGGATGCCAGGTGTTGACTGGATTCTGATATCTGCAATTCCCGAAGCGCTTTATATGAACAACGTGGTCGACAGCATTCGTCTCACGGTCGTTCTCGTAGCGCTTGCTCTGTTGGTGTCGCTGATTGTTTATCATATTGTGATTGGAAGACTCTTCAAACCAATAGATGATCTTCTCCAGGTATCCGCGGCACTGTCATCCGGAGATTTGTCAAGGCGAGCTGAAGTGGCTAGAAGAGATGAAATAGGGATCATATCTGAAAGCCTGAACATAGTCGCGGACGAAATGCAGTTTCTAATCAACAACCTGGAAGAAAGCGTTAAAGAGAGAACGGAGCAATTGCACAGTACGAACTTGGCGCTGGAAGAGAGCAAAGACCAGCTTCAACTCATTCTTGACTCTACTGCAGAAGGGCTCTATGGAATAGATTTGAACGGAAAGTGCACATTCTGTAATACCAGCTGCTTGAGAATATTGGGCTACAACAGTCCTGAGGAACTGCTCGGGAAGGATGTGCACCTGCAAATTCATCACAGTCGTCGCGACGGAACACCTTTTCCTATCGATGACTGCAAGATTTTCAAGTCAATCAGACAGGGCAAGGGGTTTGTAGCCGATGACGAAGTCTTCTGGAGAGCTGACGGCACGCCACTAGATGTAGAGTACCATTCGTATCCTCAAGTGAGAGATGGCGAAGTAGTTGGTGGAGTGATTACTTTCATGGATATCACAGACCGCAAGAAAAAAGAGGCGGAAATCGAGTACTTGAGCTGTCATGACACGCTAACGGGTCTTCACAACAGAAGCTGTTACGAGAGCAATCGCGACAAAATGGATACTCCCGATAATCTGCCGATCTCTGTGGTCTTTGCAGATATTAACAGTCTGAAGATGACAAACGACGTGTTCGGTCATGCTGCGGGAGATAAGCTAATAAAGAAGTCTGCCGAGATTCTTATGCAATCCTGTAGAAAGGACGATATGATCGCGCGCGTAGGTGGCGATGAGTTCATAATGCTTCTACCAAAGACTGATAGGAGAAGCGCTGAAAAGATTATCTCACGAATCAGGTCTGGATTTTTGAACGCCCGTGTTGAAGCGATGAAGTGCAGCGTTTCGCTTGGAATCGACACGAAAACAAGTATCCATCAGTCGCTGGAAGAGACCATGGTCAACGCAGAAAACATGATGTACAAAGAGAAGACTATGAATCGCAAATCGTCAAACAAAGACATAATTAACACAATTATCGAGACTCTGCATTCGAGATGCGCGAGAGAAAAGCAGCATTCGATTGCCGTCAGTGAGTTGTGTGGAGAGTTAGGAATCGCCCTGAATCTTTCCCAGCCGGAAATAGCCGTGCTGAAACGGGCCGGTTATTTGCACGACATCGGGAAAATTATACTCGAAGAAAGCATTCTTTCCAAAGATACTCTAAAAGCTTTGACAGAAGAAGAGAGAGAAAAAGTGAGACAACATTCCGTTGTAGGATACCGCATTCTGAATCTCTTTGATGATACGCTCGACCTGGCGGAATACGCTTACAGTCACCACGAAAGATGGGACGGCAAGGGCTATCCAAGAGGACTCAAAGGTGAACAGATTCCCCTGATAGCCAGGATTATCTCGATAGCGGAGACTTACGATCGTGTGCTAAGAAGAGGAGCAGGCCCCATCAGTGAAAGAAAGAGGGCGGCGCTTGAGGTAATAAAGGAAGGCGCAGGAAAGCAATTTGATCCGAAGCTAGCCGCACTGTTTGTTCAAGCAATGGACATGAAGAGCCAGTAGGGCTTCGCATTAGCCTGTTACGCTTCGCGGGCAAAAGATCGGTGGAGAGTGGAGCGTTGAGAGTGGAGAGAAAGAGCATTGTCGAGAGTTCGCTTCGCTCACGAGAGAACGAGAATTTCTCGTCATCCCGTAGTGCTCCTATACGGGATCCACTCCTCAGAGCAAAATCGAGATTCTGAGTCAAGCTCAGAATGACGGATTAAGGCGCTCTCGTCCCGGCAGACGGTGAACGTCTCTTTACGCTCTTCCGACCTCTGACCTCTTACCTCAGGTCTTTTCCAAGGACGGGTTCATGCTCCGGGACGACGGACGCTGGACGGGTTTTCGCTCTTGCCAGACCCTAGACCCCAAACCCCAGACCCGTTCTTCGCCATCCACCAATCACCATTCACTAAACACCAGCCACGGTTCTCAAGAGCACACACCCCGTCGGCAGGAGCATGCCGCCACCCCTCTCGAGAGGGGATCTCAGATCAAAAGCGGATTAGCGGCGTTTGATAGCTCTCTCGGAGGGTGGACGTGTTTTCGCTCTTCCGGCCTCTGGTCTTCACCAAGAACCTGGACGCGGAGCGTCGGAACGAAGAACTTGGGCGCAACGCGCCGGAACCGCTCTCTTGCTCTTTCGAAGGACGGGTTCATGATCTGGGACGACGGACGCTGGACGGGTTTTCGCTCTTCAGACCTCTCACCTCAGGTTCTCCAAGGCGTGTAACTTTTGCTTGAGAAGATTTTCAGAGGCAGAAACATCGAGGTTCTCGATTTGTAGGTCAGGTATCGGCTGCCGAATTCGATTTCCATATCGCGTTCCTCTTTTCGTGCAAGTCTGTAGTAGATTATCAGGAGTATAGGCCACATGATAATCAGCGGAAGAGTCGCCCACTCGAATATAAGGCCGAGTGTGATTATCAGGAAGCCCGTGTACTGAGGATGACGAATGTATTTGTAGATACCGGTTGTCACGAGTTCTCCGGTTCCGTCTTCTTTGCTCCAGTACTTCCTGTAGATCTCTCTCCAGCCGGAGATTATGAGCAGGCCGCCGACGAGTGTCATGGCTATGGCGATGTAAGTTCCGGCGAGTCCTATCTGGTTTATCAGGGTGTGCCCCCATAGAATTCCCTCTGGAAGATTCTGACCGAAGGCCCAGGCCACTATGTACATGGTCATCGGAACGCCGAACATCTCAAGAGCGAATGCCACGATGAAAGCCAGATAGACGCTGGAGGGCTTTTTCTGGCTCTTTTTGTAGAAAGGTATGAACAGCAGAAAGACCGAGTACATCGCTATCCATATAAACACCGCAGCCCAATTACCAAAGTGATCCCATACGTTTTCCATTCTTGTTGCCTCCCCTATTTTTAAATCGGTATTTGCTTTACTTCAATCAGAGTGAGTCCCATGTCTCTTATTCGGCTCAGGACAGAGAAGAGAACCGCCTGATCGATCAGCTCTCCACGCAGTACGGTCATTCCGTCTTCGCTATGCGTTATCTCCATATCGCCAAGCCAGGAGCTCCAGTCTCTGTCGATCTCTCCTCTGACTTTGATTTCATATCTCTCCAAAGATCTCACCTCCGATCGACAGTAAAGTTATACATCCTCCATAGAGGATTTATACCTGACTAAAGTCGGGTTTCTGGGTAGGGTTTGCAGTCTTGCGACGGATTTGCAAAGGAGTTACTGCGGTTTTTTCGTCAGTCGTGGAACACAAAGCCTTCTTCGAAGACTTCGAGGCAGGCATTGACCAATTTGCTGTCAAAGAGAGTTCCAGATTTGCTGGATATCTCGTCCAGCGCGCTTTCCAGACCGAGAGCAGCCCTGTAAGGTCTGTGTGAAGCCATGGCCTCGACAACGTCGGCTAAACCGATAATCTGAGCCTCAAGAGTTATCTGATCGCCCTTGAGACCGTCGGGGTAGCCGGAACCGTCCAGTCTCTCATGGTGCTGGCGGACTATGGTGGCCACTGGAAATCCGAAGTCCACATCCTGGAGAAAATCATAGCCCGTTACACTGTGCATCTTGACGAGGTTGAATTCTATCTCGGAGAGTTTTCCGGGTTTTGAGAGAATCTCTGCCGGTACAGATATCTTGCCGATATCGTGCAACAGAGAAGAGATCCGTATATTCTCGATTCTCCTCTCTTCTAGCCCGAGCCTGTCTGCAATAGCGCATGCGAGCTCTCCGACTCTCCTCTGGTGACCGGCAGTGTATGGGTCCTTAATCTCTACTATCTTTGAAAGAGCATTCAGAAGAGTGATTAGACTCTTATGTGTTATTTCTTCGCTCTTCTTCCGTTCGGTGATGTCTCTGATTATACTGACAATGACATCTTCTCCCTTGAGCGAAGCTGTCTTTGTGCTTATCTCGACCGGGAAGATTGTTCCGTCTTTCTTAATGTGATTGGTTTCAAACGGAAGCCCCTCTCTGAAAGCCTTTTGCAGCTGCTCAGATATCTTCTTGCGTTTATCGGGCGCCCGCATATCGGCTATCTTCAGCTCTCGCATCTCTTCAATCGAGTAGCCGTAAGTCTCGGTTGCGGCCTCATTTGCATCTAGGACTCTGTGATCTGAAGCTCTCAAGATGAAGATACTGTCGTTGGCGTTGTGAAAGAGAATCTCATAGCTCTTCAGATTCTCGAGATAGGCCTCTTCATTCGTCACGTCCCTTATGAATCCCCCAACACCGATCTCGCCCTTTTCGAGGGTCACCGGAAATTTGTAGGTCTCATAGACTCTATCGCCTGCCACCTCTCTGTTCTTCACGAGCCGACCCTTGCTGAGCGCCTCCCGGTCGGTAATCTCGCATTGCTTAGCTACGGGATGGGGAAGAATATCGGCATCCGTTTTTCCCCTTAATTCTTTCATGGATTTTCCGCTGAATTCTTGCAGTACTTTGTTGGCGATCAAGTATTTCAGTTCGCTGTCCTTTAGAAACACCATGTCCGGTGTTGCATTGAAAAAGGTCCTGTATTCCTTCTCGAAGAGATAGTTCTTCTGAAGGTTCTCCAGCCAGAAGTTTACCTCGGCTTCAGATTTTTCGATACCGATAAGTCTTTCAGGGGGGATGAAGTAGAAGTTCTCATACATTTCGTTTCTATTTATAACCAGTGGATGCGTTTCAATGACTCCTTTTATTATATCGGGATCGAATAACCTTCGATCGTACTGGCAGATTGCAGTACAGGGATAGAAGGGAAAGAAGTCTCTGTTCAGCCTGTACTCATACTCGATAATTCTTTCCGATCCAGTAATTCCTTTCAAAGCCCAGCTCATTTCGCCCGTAACCCTCAGCGATTTGTAGCCCTGTGACAAAGCATTTTTCACTTCAGATTTAAGCATTTCGATCATCCGATCAGGGTCGAAGGAGCCATCTTTCGTATATGATTCATACTCGTGAAGAATAACCAGTTGACCGTTCTCAATGAGTTGATCGGCATCTATTGACTCTGCTTTGAGAAGGGCGATGACATCTTCCGCTCGCCGCCTGTCGACTATATAGAAGCACTTTTCTCCCTTTTTCAATCCAGCGACGAGAAATGGAACGACACATTCTTTCCACTGCTCTTCGTTTTCGTAGATAAGGCAGAGGTGATCGTGCGGTTTCAAATTTATCAGGGAATCAGTCAATTCGGTTTTCTTGTCCAACAGTATAATTCCCCCTCACATTTCCACAATAACCCCAAAAGAGAGAACGGTCTTCTTATGCAAGAATTATAGCACTCTGAAACTGACGATTCCTAACAGAGCCGATGCCAAAAAACTACACGCTGAATTCTGCTATTTTTCGTCGCCGTTAGAGTTTTACTTTTTGTATATCTAATCCAACAACACTCCACAATCGCGTGCCTTTCTAACCGCCATCGATCTGTTTTTGACTCCGAGTTTTGAGAGGATATTGGTGATGTGCCACTTCGTGGTACCGATGCTAATAAAGAGCTTGGAAGATATCCCGGCGTTCGAAAGTCCTGAGTCCATCATCTTGAGAATCTCGATCTCCCTCGCGGTTAGCGCCTCTACAAGAGAATCCTGATTTGCTTTGGTTCCGGTGATCTCATCAAGCCTGTCAACAAACTCCGGGGCGTAGTCTCTTAACGAGTGGGCATACTCGACAGCAGCACTACCCATCTCGAAGAACGGCATGTACCACTCTTGTGAAGCCGCGGCCGATATCGCTCTGAGCATATCTTCTCTGGCAGCATCGCTCCGACCCATCTTCAAATTCAGATTAGCCCTCACAAGCAGGAGTTTCATAACCCTTCCCAGACGACCCCTTTCAGACGCAAAATCGAAGAGGCTGTCGATAAGAACTTCCGCCTCTTCGCATCTTCCCGCCTCGATCAAATAACGGGCATAGATCGAGTATCCTCGCTCTCTGGAAGAAGTGATCTCGTCGTTACTGGAGAGTCCGAACTGGCGTTCCCAGAGACTTAGAGCCTTAAAGTTACCTTCAAGAAGATTCAGCTCGGCCTCGATTGTCGCGACCCTGAAATGGTGGAGCGGAAAGGTGTCAGAATCGATTTCACTCCTGAAGCTTCCCAGTAGTTTCTTGGCTTCAGCGTGCCTTCCCGAGTGCCAGAGCGCCACTATCAGATACTGTTCACAATCCCTGCCGAGAATATCTTCGGCAGAAAGCGAGTGTGAGATACGTAAGACCTCTTCGAGCTGCGATATCGCTTCGTCGAGTCTATGTCTTTCATAGAGGCCGATTCCAACTATTACGTTGATGAGATTGCATATAAGGGGCAGTCTGCCGTTGACCAGGCGAAGCTCTTCGATAATCGAAGTGCAGAAGCTGTATGCCTTCCCGGGGTTGCCGCCGATTAGCATATTGAAGGCGATTTCTATCGCCGAAATCACCGTTCCCATGATATTGTCCGAGTTTTTCGATATCAGAAGCGCTTTGCCATACTGTCTGCTTGAATCGTCGATATTGCCTTCCTTTCTTATGGCATCTCCCAGGACTATCAAGGACAGAATTCTGAAAAAGCTGTCCCGTCCGTAAGATTTAGACGCTGCTTCTCTGGCCAATTCCAGTGAGTCTTTCGTTTCCCGAATATTTGCCTCCCACGCCCTGAGAAGGATTATCTCCGGTGAGTTCAACTCTTCATCGGGAAGAAACTGAATCGATTCCACAGCCTCCCTTACTTTTCCGGTGAGAAAGAGCGCCCAGACATTGAGGACGGCAAGTCTTCCCGGTATCGCAAGTTTCATTCTTCTTATACGCTCTATCCAGAAAAGGAGGGTCTCGAATGTTCCCCCGGTGAAGCAGTCCATAGAGCTATCTCCAACTCTCTCAAGAATGAGTTCAGAATCCTCGCTCATGAAGGCGCAATTCACTGATTCCCTGAAGAGCTTTTTGCCGGCAAACCAGAGGCTCGCTTCTCTATATATTTTCCTCTGTTTATCCTTTGGGGTGCGAGCTCTTGAGAAATCCGATACAAGTCCGTGATATCTGTACCAGTATCTATCGTTGTCCAGCGAGACAAGAAAGAGATTTCTGTCGGCAAGGTCTTCCAAAACTTTCGCCGAATCGCTGCGGCCACAAATCAGGTCCGCCAGTTCCACATTGAAGTAATCGAGTAGGGAGGTGAGCTGTATGAACTCCACTGTCGATTCATCGAGCCTTTCCATGACCTCTTCTACAAGATACTCTATGATGTACCTGTTCGTTCCGCTTATGCTCTCAATATGAGCGTCAATCTCTTCGGCGGGATAACTGCTCAGAGATATACTAGCCAGCCTCAGGCTCGCACCCCAGCCTTCGGTCCGCTTCAGCAACTTCTCAAGAGCCGCTCTGCCTGGTGAAAAGCCGAGATTGACATCCATAAACTCTTTCGTTTCCTCAAGGCCGAAGCGGAGATCGTTCATTCTCACTTCGACCAGCCTCCCTTTTGCCCTCATACTGGAAAGGTTGAAGGGAGGGTCCTCTCTAGAGATAACCATTATGTTCAGGTAGTCTGGAGATCTCTCTGCAAGAAAATTCATCACCTCATGAATCTCACGATTCTCTATCACGTGATAGTCGTCTAGGACGATCATCAGCGGCCTATTCAGTTCTGACAGGGAGTTTATCAAGAAAGCTTCAAGGGCTGAGGGAGAGATCCGTCGCGGACTATCAAAGAGTCCCTTAGCCTCTCCTTCAATATCCGGGACTATCGACGAGAGCCCCGCGAAGAGGTAGCCGGCGAAGAGTGCCAGATCGTTGTCTCCCTTATCGAGGCTGAGCCAGACGTGTTCGATCTCCCTGTCACTCAACCAGTCTGAAGCGAGCGTTGTCTTTCCGTATCCCGCCGGAGCGGAAAGCAGAAGAAAGGCAGCGACTTTTGATTTGAATGCATCGAGCCTTGAAAGCAGTCGCTCCCTTCGCATGGTATTCTGTGCGAGCGTCGGAGTCTTTATCTTGGTCTTTATCAGATCTTTCAAATTACACTCCCCGTTTCAAAGAAGGAGCTGTTCGAATTCGTCTAGAGGCTCTCTATCTCTTCTCTGACGAAATCGACCAGTTCCGAAATGTAGGACGCCGAGAAATCGAATCTGATTCCGGCCGCTTCATAGAGTTCGTCTAGCGGTCTTGAATAGCCCATTCTCAAAAACCTCTTGTAATCTTCGACCGCTTTGCTCTTGTCCGCCCTGTAGTTTCTGTATATCGCGAGCGCCCCGAGCTGGGCTATTCCGTACTCGATATAATAAAATGGATTCGTGAATATGTGGGGCTGGAGAAGCCAGCGAATCTCTTTCTCCTTTTCCAGACCCGACCAGTCTATCCCGGCGTTGAATTTCTCGAAAATTGTGGCGAACATCGTGTCTCTCTCACGGGCAGAGTGATCGGGATTTGTGTAAATCCACTGCTGGAAGGAATCGACGGTCATACACCACGGAAGGAAGCTTATAGTTCCGACGAGTTCGTCTCTCTTTGCAATCCGCAATTCCTGACTGTCACGATAGTACTCATCCCAGTAATCCATGGTGAGCAGTTCCATCGCCATAGAGGCGAGCTCGGCCGCTTCGTGGGTGGTATGTCTGTAGGTTATGAGGCGTTCCTCAACGGTAGAGAAGGAGTGCATCGCGTGGCCGGCTTCGTGGAGCATTGTCCTGACGTTTGCGGGCGTCCCGGTCGCATTCATGAAGATAAAGGGAGCACCCGTCTCGTCGAGAGGATAGTTGTAGCCTCCGGGCGCCTTACCCTTTCTATTCTCGAGGTCGAGTAATTGTGAGTTCTTCATCTTCTGCAGGTTCAGCCCGAACTGGGGATCCACCTTTGCGAGAACTCTGACCGCCTTATCGATGAACTCGTCCATATTTTCGAAGGGCTTCAGCACTCTGCCCGAGGGTTCGACCACTGTATCCCAGGGCCTGAGAGAATCCACTCCCAGTTCGGCGCATTTCTTGCCGTTGAGTTCTGCGACAAACGGTACGACGACTCTCTCCACTGAATCGTGGAACTGGCATACGTCTTCGACCGAGTAGACGAACCTGTTCTTCTTTGCGTGCATAAAGTCTCTATAATTGTCGAACCCGGCGTTTTCCGCCTGCGGTAGCCGAACCTCCTTCAGACAGTCGAAAAGTACTTCGAGCTTATCGTGGACCGTCTCGAGTTTCTCCATGAGAAGTCGCCACGTATCCTCCCTTACTCCCCGGTCGGGTTCCTGCTGAAGATTGGTCAGTTGAAAGAGAGTGTACTCCTTTCCTCCGTAATTGACAGTCAGTGATCCTATTGTGGCTCCGTACTCTGAAGAGATATCCTTTTCTTTGATCTCCAGAGGCAGGTTTTTCTCTCTAAACATTTCAATGGTACTGGCGACGATTTTGTCGAAATTCTCATATCTTTCGGGTTCAAGCGATTTTCTGTACGGACTGTCATAGTACTTTTCAAGGAGTTTCATCCTGTAAGGCTCGGCTCTGGAAAAGACTCCGGCGAAGAAATCGGAGTATCTCTTTCTCTTTTCTTCGCTGTCGGCAAATCTTGTCATGTCTATATATCTCCATGCCAGCTGTTCCTGGAGGATCATATAGAGTTCGCTCCATCTGAATAGAAACTCCTCAAGAGTGTCTATACTGCTTACGGGATACTCCTGGAGTATCTGGAGTTCCTCTTCGACGTTCTCCCATTGCGATAGATCGAGGTTCTCTGGAAAGTACTTCCGCTGTTGCTTCACGATCTTCTCATCGATCATCGTCCAACCTCCTCAGATTCTGTTATAT
>LVBU01000056.1 GCA_001603185.1 Thermotogales bacterium Thermo_02
TTATAATACTATCAGGAGCATTACGCGAACAAGTGGCCATCAGGAGGAACTTATCTTGCATAGATATATAGCTCTGACTCTCGCCCTCTTCATTTTGTCGCTCAGGCTTTTTTCTGTTGCCGTCGTTCTTTCGGGTGGAGGGGGTCGAGGAGCCTATCAAATTGGGGTCTTGGGAGCTCTCAAGGATCTGGGCATAGAGATCGAAGCAGTTTATGGCACTTCCGTAGGTGCAATAAACGCAGCCGGTATAATTAGCGAAGGCTATGAGATCGCGAGAGACACCTGGTACAGCATAGATTACAGTGAACTGATGACTGTTTCCCCCGCTCTGTATAACCTTATTCAGGGCCACTTTCGGGAGCTTGACACGCTCGAGCTGGCTTCCGCACTGAGGAGTATAACTACGAGTCAGGGCATAGACGTCGCCCCGTTGCGTAATAGACTTTCGGAAATGATCTCAGAAGACAAGATCAGAGACAGTGAAATTGATTTTGGTATAGTCGCATACTCCCTCAGTAATATAAGGCCTTTTGTTATGTATAAGGAAAATATTCCAGAAGATCAACTTACGGACTATGTTCTTGCCAGTGCAAATTTCCCGGCATTCAAGAGAGAGAAGATTGGGGATCTTTCATTCATCGATGGAGGTGTATACTCGAATTTTCCTGTCTTCATGCCAAAAGAGAGAGGTTTCGACAGAGTTGTCGCCGTTGATATTGTTGGCTTGAGACTCGGTGAAAATCTGGCTCATGTCAACCTTTTCAGTCACGGGATGAACGTTACGCTAATCGAGCCTTCAGAACATTTCGGAACAGTGATGACCTTTCAAAAAGAAGTCTCTCAGCGTTATCTAATCTGTGGATATCTCGACACAATGAAGGCCTTTGGACAAGTACATGGAGAGCACTACTTCATTTACGACGATTTCGACCCTCTTTGGGGATTATTCTCCTGTCTTGGAGATACCGAACGGCCGAAGGCCATGGAGATTTTGGGACTGAAGGCAATTACGGGTGGTAGCCCTAATTACCATTATTACCGTCAGATACTTCCATGGCTTGAGAACGTTGTGAACAGCGAGTATTGTCTACCGGAGGTCACAGTTGAAAAGATGCTTGAGGAACTCGCTCTTTTTCTCAAAGTTGAGAGATTGAAGCCATACACACCATTCACACTGTTGATGGCTGTGCTTGACAAATGGGATATTAATCTTTACAAAGATGAACGATCGATACAGTACCTCACCAGATACAAAAGGCTCCTGCTATTTCTCGATTACCTGGTCGCAAAGTCCGACAAGATAGAAGAAGACTCTGTGAGATTCAAAGAGTTTGAAGAGCGTTTTCGAACTTCTCTTGCCCTTCCTTTGCAAATCTTCCAGCCGCCGGTCCATAGATCTCCTTGAGAGTTAGAGGTCTCTTGATAAGACTCTTTCCAAAAACAATGAAGTGTTTATACTCATCACCGCCAACTCTACGTGCGTTAGCTATCATTGTTGCATTCATCCAGCTTATAGAAGAACCCTCAAGCGTTCTATAACCCATTTCCCTGACGTTATTGTAAGCCTTTACGAACATCGCTGCCGGAACTCCCCTGTTTCTGAACTCCGGTATTACGAAGAGGATCGCAGCTCTTACTCTCTCTAGACTTCTTCGCCTTCTCAATAACTTATACCATCCGAAAGGAAATAGCCGTCCGGAAATCTCTCGTATTATCGGGTTGAAATCTGGTAAAGCAACGAAATATCCAATAGGTCTATCCCCCGAACGGGCAATGACTACCATTCTCTCGTCGGCCACCAGCTTTAGAGTCTTCGCTGCCTGATAAATCTCTTCATAAGTCGGGGGAACCATGTCTTCTTCCCAGTCGGGCATGGCTTCGGAAGTGACTCTATGGATGTCTCGTGCAGTTTGCTCAAGGTCTTTGAAATTCGCCTCATCGACTGTGAAGTTGTATCTTCTCATGGCGATCTCCGAACCTTTCAACTCTCTCTCAGATATGACATTGTCGAGATCATAGCTGAATGCCAGATATCGCAGGTAAGGTCGATACTCTTCGAAGAAACTGGGATAGTAGGGTGGATTATAAGGCATGAGTATTGCCGGCGGATCATCGTAGTTATCTATCAGTAATCCCCTGAAATCGTCTCCGTTTGTAGGTGAGACTGGACCTTTCAGGAACTTCATGTTTCTCTCTTTGGACCAGCTCTCGGCAGTCTTCAGAAGTGCTCTGGCGACCGACCTATCATTTAGAGACTCGAAGAGAGTGAAGTAAGCATGTTCTACACCCTTTTCTCTGTTGAGAACCTGTTCGATACCTACCACGATTCTACCTAATGTCACACCATCTCTCTTTGCTATAAAGAAGTCATGGGGACCGTTCTGAAGGAGAGCAGATCCCTTGCCCTTAAGTAATGCACGCATTTCGTGTTCGAACGGAGGAACCCAGAGCGGATACTGCCCATAGATCTTACGGGGAAGTTCTAGGAACTCTCTTCTCTCTTTCTTGCTTGAGACCTTTGAAATCTTCAACATTCTATTATTCTCCAAAGATTAGACTGGATCAGTACACCCGTCCATTCTAGCACATGAGATGTGGCCATACCGTATATCGAGAGATTACTTTTTCGATCTAGTGTCAGATACATACTTTGAATACTGGCTTCCCATAATCTGCCCGCTAGAACCATCACTTCGCACGAAGTATTCGGGCGTAAGGAGTATATTCCTTTCCTTTAATCCTGCTTCAATTCTCGTATAGTTACTAACGTAGACATTGCACAAGTCACAGTTGTCACCAATCTCACAGTTGGAACCTATCGCAACAGGTCCCTCAAGCTTCACGTTCTTCCCGATTCTCGTCATTCCACCAATGTGAACTGGCGCTGCAATTTCGACTGAAATGTCCATTATTGCACCGGTTCCAAGCCAAAGGCCCGGCGCTTTCTCCTTGCCAGAAGGTTTATAGCCTTTCACCTTACCCTTCAGTGCCTGGCCAAGGATAGATATGTAGTCTGAACTGCGACCCACATCATACCATTCGATTTGCGACACGAAGGAATAGACACTCTCTCCCTTCTTCACAAGTTCAGGAAGCAGTTGACTTCCAATGTCATAAAACTGGCCTTGAGGAATATAGTCAAATACAGATGGTTCGAATATATAGATACCAGTATTTGCGATAGTGGACATTGCTTCTGCCTGAGTAGGCTTCTCCTGAAAAGATCTTACTCGCCCGTTCCTTTCTGATACTATTATCCCGTAATTCGAAACTTGTTCTATGGAGACCTCTTTTGCCACTATAGTTGCCAGGGCTCGTGAAGCTCTATGAAACTCCAGAGCCTCTTTGATATCAAGATCAATGATCGCATCACCGCATGCAACAATGAAGGTCTCATCGAAGAAACCTGTATCAGTTTGTATCTTCTTCATCCCTCCGGCAGATCCATATGGCTCGGGTTTTAGCTGCCCATTTTCGAAATGTCCTTCAAATGAATAGCCAATACTTAAACCATATCCATAACCACTCTTTAAGTAATCCTGAATGAGCGAACCGTGATGCGAGATGTTTATCATCATCTCGTCAACTCCATTCTTAGCAAGCAGTTCAATAATGAATTCAATAACCGGTTTTTCGATAACGGGCAGCATAGGTTTCGGTATCATGCCGGTAAGCGGCCTCAGTCTAGTTCCGGCCCCGGCAGAGAGAATCATGGCTTTCAATTGGCTCCTCCTTCATCTCTTTAATGATGTTCTAAGATTGGTGTAGATTATAATTCCGCCGACTACGAAGAGCGCTATGCCGACAAAGATACCCAGTATGGAAGGCATATTTGTCAGAAGTACGAAGAAGACAGAAATGGCCGTCAGGATTGAGGGAGCTACGAGCAGAGCAGAATTCCTTGGAGTAGTTCCCGCATATAGCTGAAAGAGTCCAATTGCCGGTGCCATGATAAACAACGCCCATCCTCCGTTGGAGATAAAAGCAGGGAAGATCACGTTTAGCGTAAGTATTAGAGAAACCATTGAAAGAATACCGCCGGGAACAAAGAGTCCTTTATCTTCACTCACAAAGGCCTTGTATTCCATGAAGATCGCGGGCAACCAGATGAAAAGAAGCCACAGATTCAACCCGAAAGAAGGCACAAAGATTATCAGTAAGCCGAAAATGACCATTACTGCACCGATAACAGTCTTTAGAATGCTTTCTCTTCCCATATATATCCCTCCCAGTCTCATATATTGCGAAATCGAAACAACTCGCTGCGTACTAGAACAGAAGAAGCACCAATTCGAAGTATCCCCTATGGTTTATTTGACTTCTCTTCCCTTAGTTGTAATGTGCTGGATGTCAACTCTCACAATCAAAGTAGAGCTTAGAGACTCTTCGGATTCCTTTCTGCCTTCTTCAGCAAAGTCAGGAGCATATTTTCCGATAAGTCTCTCCAATACCATAAGCTTTTCAGAAGGTTCTTCAACCAGTGATGCGATTCCAAATACCACAACGCTTGAATAACTCGTGGAGAATTCTTCAGGCAGAATTTCGGCTCGCCCGACGACGCAGAACGATACTTTTGAGTTGAAGAGCAAATTGTCAATTTTGCTCCCGCAGGGTGCACAATGGAAGTACAATCTGTAATCATCAAAGACGTAGTTTACAGGAACACCGTATGGGTAACCATCTTCTCCCACCGTAGACAGGACTCCGTAGAGTCCCTCTTCAAGAATTCTCTTCCCCTCTTCCAGAGGTAGTTTTCTGTCGTTTCTCCTTATATCTTTGAACATATCTTCCTCCTTCAGTCGGTGCAGTATCCTGTAATTGGCAGGAGAGTAATTCTGCCTATGTAGATTATATGACACAGGACTATAATTGTAGCAGTTGAGTGAGTATATTGCTGTGTTGACCACAACTCAAAGCCGTTTCTTCCTCGACGCACTCATACTCGACGAAGGGAGTGCTCAAAATGAGGAGAAGGTTTATGTTCTTTCTTCTGGTCTTTTCTATCTTACTGCTGGCTCTCACAAGTTGCCCTTTGATAACTACATTCATCCTCACGATAGAAAAAGACGGGAATGGTAACACTGACCCGACTGTCGGGGTGCACAAATACAAAAAAGATACAGTGGTCACAGTAAAGGCATTTCCCGATGTAGGTTGGGAATTCGGCGGCTGGGAAGGTGAAGTCGCTTCCAACGATGCGACGGTTACAACCACCACTATGGATAAGAGCAAAACTATCAAGGCCAGGTTTGTGGAGATCGACGAGATAGGTAAGATAATCGACAAGATCGATCCCGCAACACCTTACACACTACGTTTTGTTGAAGAGCTGATTCCGCTGGTTGGAACATACCTCGATAGCTTGTTGGATCTGCTCGATTCGACAGACTATCTTGAGAGATGGGCTGCAGCATTCGCCCTTCAAAGATCAGATCTGGACGAAGATACACTTGATGACCTGGAGACTTACCTTGATGATCCCGAAGCGGCCATTAGAGCCCTTATAGCTGTAGCATTTCTGAGAAACGGCGACGACCGCGGTAAAGAGACTCTTGAAGATCTTCTAGGAGATACGCGGGTTATGGTCTTCAGTAAACCACCTGTGCTTCTGGGAGATTTCGCACTTTCAATGCTTCAGGTTTACTTTCCCATCGAATACCCTGCAAGTGCTATCTACTGGCCGGAAACAACTTCGGTTACAGGTGGCCCTTGCGATTACACTGTTACGGTAAATATCGCCTTTCATGGAGACGGCGCCACTCAACAACTTCTCGATTCGTGGGAAGCCTCTGCAGAAGCCATATGGAACGGTCCTAATGGCTCGCAAGAGTGGAAGGATTGCTGTACGGTGACATTCGATTTCGTCTTCACGCTTCTAGAAGAAGGAGAAGAACCACCTGACGACGCCCACGTCATAGAAGTCAAAGATGTCAAAGCGGCGCATACATCTTACGTGAATACGCCGCTTCCGACGCCCGGTTCTACAGAAACGACTACTGGAACCTGGGATAATCTAGATACTCCGGCTGTAGTCGCTCATGAGATCGGACATCTTATGGGGCTAGACGATGAATATCACTACGATGAAGACGATAACTATGTGAACGACAACGTACAGTCTACTGATCCTCAGAGTATCAT
>LVBU01000524.1 GCA_001603185.1 Thermotogales bacterium Thermo_02
GGAAGATTACTCCGTAAGGAGGTGGACTATATGCTAGTCTATGTTCTTAACAGGCACGGGAAACCACTGATGCCGTGTAAACCACAGAAGGCACGAAGACTATTGAAAGAACAGAAGGCGAAAGTAGTAAAAAGAACACCGTTCACAATTCAGTTAATGTATGCAACTGGTGAAACAAAGCAAAGTATCGCCTTAGGCATAGATGCAGGTAGTAAAACAATTGGACTATCAGCCACAACAGAAGAAGAAGAACTCTTCGCTGGAGAGGTAGTGTGAGAAAACTAAAACTTGTAGAAAGATCATCATCACTACTATGTGAAAGGAGGTAGGCGGCTTCCTCCCAACAGCTAAAGCAGGGGGTCTCCGCCGATTAATTCGATGAAACCAGCAAAAATTAGAGATCAGATGATCAATGAACTTGAGGGTATTCCGGAGGAAAAGCTTCAACTCCTTTTAGAATTAATAAGAACCAGCAAAGCCGATCGCTCCGGTCTGCAGCCAACGAGAAAATCGATAATCGATTACGCCGGCTCATGGAAAGAGATCGATTCTGAGCAGTACGACGCTCTGATTGAAGAACTGAAAAACCGAAGAAAAAAAGCAAGCAGGAAGCGCGATGTCTGAGTTAGTACTTCTGGATACAGACATACTATCGATGTTCTTCCGTGGAGATCCCTCCGTCGTTTCTAGAATGGAAGAATATGCTTCAGACCACGAAAAGGTCTATCTGAGTATAATCACCTATTACGAGGTTTTGAGCGGCTTGAGGCACATTGGAGCGGGAAGGCAAATCGAACTGTTCCTTGAATTCTGTTTTCTCAACGAAGTGCTGCCGCTAACACTGGAATCGGCTTCTATCGCTGCGACCAACTACGCATATCTTAGAAAACTCGGAACACCTCTGGATGACATGGATCTTCTCATAGCAAGCATAGCCATCGAAAACGACTTGACTTTAATCACACACAACGTGAAACACTTCAGTAGAATTCCAGGAATAAAGCTGCAGGATTGGAAAGAATAACCAATAACTTCGGTGTTACTCATTCAAGAATAAATAGGGACTCCATTTTTGGCGGGAGGTGCATCCCACCACCAGTAAAGGCTTCGCCTTCGCCAGTATCGCTTCGCGATGCCAGTCGCCTTCGGCGGCCAGTTCCGCTCCGCGGGCGAAAAAAACGCGAACAAAACGGGACAGACTCCATTTATTCAAGCAAGAGCGAAAAGATCTTGATCTTCATACCCCTATCCCCTCACTCTTTACTTCCATGCACGTTCGCTCTGACCCTAAAGGGACAGTTTTGTCGTTTTAGGTTTCTCCACAGGGACGTGTTCTCCTGTTCGAATATGGTCTGTTCATTTAGTATAATATGCAATGGAAGGAGGAATCGATGCCAACAATAAGTATGTTCTACGGAATAATTGTGAGGATGTACTGCTCTCCTAATGAGCACAATCCTCCTCATATACATGTTTACTATCAGGAGTGCAGTTCTACCATCTCAATTCCCGATGGAGAACTTCTTAGTGGCGAGATCCCTGCAAAAAAGCTTCGACTGGTTCAGGCATGGATTGAGCTTCATTCCGATGAGTTAATTGCTAACTGGAAACTTGTGACAAACGGTGAACTTCCCTTCAAGATAGAGCCCCTAAGATAATGGAGGTATTGACATGAGTATTGGAGTGAAGTCGATAAAGAGCTGTAGACCTTATCAGCTCGTTCTTGAGTTCAGTAACGGGGAAGAGAGAGCAATAGACCTTGAGGGTATACTGAATAAAGGAAAATTCTCGGAGCTGCGAGACCCGAAGGTCTTCTGCTCGGCTCGTATTAGCTTTGATACAGTTGAATGGTCTAATGGACTGGACATTTGCCCGGAGTACCTCTTTGATCATTCAAGACCTATAGCAGTACTTCGTTGATCCCGCAAGGAGCAAAAAATAGGGACAGACTCCATTTTTGGCAGGAAGAACATCCTGCCGCCAGTGAAGGCTTCGCCTTCGCCAGTCTGCTTGCGCAGGCCAGTATCGCTTCGCGATGCCAGTTCCGCTCCGCGGGGTGGGGATACCGAGGAACGAGATCCCGTATAAGAGCACTACGGGATGACACCAAAAAAATAGAGACTCCATTTTTCAGGAAACGTCCTCCGTTATCCGTCCACCGTCCTCCGAGAAGAGCATGAGAAGCTGAAAAGCCGTCCTTCGAAAGAGCGGGAAGAGATGAAGAGCCGTCCCTCGTCCATCGTCCAGGATCATGGACCCGTCCTTGGAGAGCAGAAGAGCGGTTTCGGCACGCTGCGCCCAAGTTCTTCGTTCCGACGCTTCGCGTCCAGGTTCTTGGTTGAGGACCACGAGATGAGTAGAGAAGGCGAGAAGAGGAGAGAGATCTTGATCTTCACACCTCTGTCCTCTCATCCCTTATCTCTATTCCACTCGGACTTTCGGCAATGCTTTTTCTCGTGTTTTTACCAGCAGTACATTATCCACTGCCACGCCGGAACTCTCTATCTGTTTCCGATAAACTGCCGATAAATTTCCGACAATTCGTATTTTCGATTCTTGTTCGAGGGATTTGTCACTTTTAGGAACCCTTCTTCAATCCATTTCTTCACGAGATTTCTAACCATTCTGTCCGATAGTCCTAGATTGACGGAAAGCTCTCTTACCGACAGATAGTCTTTCACAGCGAGCATATCCATGACGATTCTTTGTCTGTGATCTAGTTTTCTGAGAAGTACAGGGTCAATAGTCGCCTCTTGAGTCAGCGTTTCCTTTTCGGCCGCCTCGAAAACACTTGCGAGCAATTGCACGAAGTAGCTCACCCAGCATGTGATATCGGCCTTATCTCTTCCCTCGTAGTAATTGTGGTGGGGGTGGGTCATAAGTGACTTGTAGTAGAGCTGAAGGTCGCGGGCGTGGTACTCTTCAAGAGAGAAGATTCCGTTCAGTCCGTAGCCTCCTCTGTGAAGGATGAGAGTCGAGAGGAGTCTGGCCGTTCTCCCGTTTCCGTCATAGAAAGGGTGTATGGTGACAAACTGATAATGGACCAGCGCGGCGATCAACGGAACAGGAATCTTCATTTTCTGTGCATTGTTCTCCCAGTCGACCAGCCCTTTCATAAGCTTTGGCACATCCTTTGCCTCTGGAGGTAGATAGACAATTGCGTTCGTTGATGAGTCTCTTATCACATTCTGCTCAGTTCTGTAGGGTGTAGGCCTGGCTCTGAGTCCTTTCTCTACAATTGCGTGGGTTTTCTTCATTAGCTCCTCATCGAACGCTCTTCCTTCTTGAGCCCATTCTTCGATCTTGAGCAATGCATCCCAGTAATTCTTCACTTCTTTGGTGTCTCTTGCCTTTCTTTCGAAGACCTTTCGCTGTTGTATAACTTCGCGCGCTTCTTCAAGAGTCAGGCGGTTCCCTTCTATTTGAGTCGAAAAGTGGGTTGAACGAATTCTGACTTTCTCTCTGATTGCCGCTAATACGCCCAAAGAGATCTGCGCACTCTCTACCCGGGTCTTGATTTTCTCTATTGTCATCAGGTCCGATGCCATTTGACCTGTAATTGAGTAACGGGGATTCCACATGACTTTCATGACGAACATCCCTCCCGATTCTCTGTTGATAAATTATACTTCATTTCCGATAAGTTTCCCAAAAAATAGGGACAGACTCCATTTTTGGCAGGAAGAACATCCTGCCGCCAGTAAAGGCTTCGCCTTCGCCAGTCTGCTTGCGCAGGCCAGTATCGCTT
>LVBU01000057.1 GCA_001603185.1 Thermotogales bacterium Thermo_02
ACAAAAGTCAGCTCGGAAAGATAATCCTTCTTCATGATCTCTTCTAGAAGATTCTGCTTTGAGACGAAAAGGTCTGCCACTTCTCCGGGCAGCAGAGAACATTGACAATCGCTTTTCGCCAGAACATGACCGGCTCTTGAATACATATAGATGCTGTCGCCTCTGGAAAAGAACTCATCTGCTGCTACGAAGTTCGGAATTGTTGCGGTGCTTTCCACAGGCGAATCTGTCGAAACCGCAATCTTAATACCTGCTTTCTTCATTTCTCTAAATGGATAGGCGTCTTTTATCCTTGTTGGACCTAGGCGCAAAGGAGCTATCAGTCTGTCAGAGTTACTGAATATAGGTTGAATAGATGCAGCCATACCTATTTCTGCTATTGTGTCAATCTGTCTGGCTGAGGCTATCTGAACGTGGATCAATCTGTGTAGCAATTCTCTGGACAGAGAGCCTTCGAAAGCATCTAGAGCTACATCTAGGGCTCTATCTCCAATAACGTGTACACATAGCTGTATCCCCATTATATCTGCCTTTTGGACGATTCTCTTTAGCTCGTTCGAATTCATGTAAAGAATGCCAGAAGTATCTACTGAGTCGCTATAAGGTGATATAAGGGCAGCTGTTCGAGCTCCGAGTGAGCCGTCAAGATATATCTTCGCAGAGATAACTTTGAAAAAATCTGTCTCACGGGTCCTGGATTCTTCAATCATTGACAGTTCTTCGGGAGAAGTCACACGAATCTTCTCGAAGACTCGGATATCATCGACCTTATTCATAATGTCCAGTAGAGTTTCCAGTTCTACCCCATGAAGATCATCACTGTGTACACTCGTTACGCCGTGTTTCAGAAAAAGTTCTGAGGCCTTTCTCAACGCAATATCGGTCTCCTCTTTGGTAAGAGCGGCCCGGGAGTTTAGCTCATCGAGTGCCCTCTCTTTAAATATCCCGAGCTCGACATCGGTTCCGTCAAGACCGTGCAGCTCTTCAAGGTCAAAACGCCTAATCGCTTCCGTATTTACAGTAGCAATGTGGCCACACCTTCTTACTATGATCGCGGGTCGTGATGTGATTCCGTCGAGCAGGCTTCTAACGGGCATAAAACCGAGCAGTTCCTGATCCCAGCCCCTGGCCCTGACGATCTCTCTGTCTTGCTTAAGAAGAGCTTCGAGATTACTTAATGAAGAGCATTCTTCAAGATTAACTACAATCTCCTGAAGGCCAGTTCCGAGGAAGTGAGCGTGAGAATCTACCAGCCCCGGATACACGTAAGCTCCATCAAGGTCGATAATCCGGGAGTCTCTTGCGGGTAACGGCGCGAGCCTTCCATCGACTATACTTATATCTCTCTTCGAAAAGCTTCTTGACACTACTGAGTAGACCTGTCCATTACGCAGTAAAAAGTTCATCTCTCACGTCCCATTCTTGATGCTATCTCTCCACCGAGGGCAGCGTTGTTTTTGAGAAGGGCGATATTTGCCTCTAGCGTCCTTCCTTCAGACAGTGAACTGAGTTTTTCGAGAAGGTACGGAGTCAAGGCCTTACCTGAGACATTGTCTCTCTTTGCAATTGTGATAGCCTTACTTACGAGACTTTCAAGAGTTTCAAACTCGATCGATGAAGTAGCGGGAATAGGGTTCGCCAGTAATATTCCACCACTAAGGCCAAGTCTTCTCTTCTCTTTCAGGATCGCTTCGACTTCTTCAGGCGAATCTACTCTGAGATTCAATCTGTAAGGGCTGTCTTTGCAATGAAAAAGCGGGAAGTAATCTGTTTTGTAGCCGACAACAGTTACCTGAAAGGTTTCGAGAAACTCAAGGGTCTTCTGGACATCCAAAATGCTCTTGACCCCGGCCGAGATAACAACAATATCGGTCTTCGAGAGCTCGATAATGTCTTGAGAAACGTCCCAATCTATGTCTCTGTGAACACCGCCGATTCCGCCGGTGGAGAAGACAGAGATTCCGTTCATTTTCGCGATCGCCATCGTTGCGCTCACAGTTGTTGCCGCGTTCTTCTTCAGCGCGGTCGCATAAGCGATTTCTGCGGTACCGACCTTCATTACGTTTTCAGACCTCCCAAGGAGCGAGATCTCTTCAGGGCTGAGACCGACCGAAATCCTTCCGTTTATAATGGCAATCGTCTTCGGTATTCCTCCTTTTTCTTGAACCTCTCTTTCCATTTCGGCAGCGATTTCTATGTTTCTGGGAAAGGGGAGCCCATGAGCAATAACTGTCGATTCCAGAGCTACTCGTCTGTCCATCACTTTACACTCCTTTTTCTACTCTCAAACAATCTTGCCATATTATACCCCGCTATGAAACCTCCTACGTGCGCCCACCAGGCGACACTGGAGAAAGCTCTGCCAAGAGCGGTTGTGATTCCGTTGAAAAACTGAAGGAAAAACCAGATTATCAGATAAATGTAAGCCGGTATGTACAACGGAATATAGATAAACAGCAGAGGAATAAGAGTCAGAATCCTGCTTGAGGGGAAAAACCAGAGGTAAGCTCCCATAACGCCTGCTATTGCTCCGGAAGCTCCGATGATTGGTCCACCAAATCTCATCATAAATATGAACTGCATTAGATTGGCCATAATCCCCCAAAGAATGTAATAGATAGCAAACCGAAAATGCCCGAGGATATCTTCAACATTATCTCCAAAGATGAAGAGAATCCACATATTCCCTATTAAATGCATCCAGCTACCGTGAAGGAAGGTAGATGAAACAAAGGTCAAGAGAGAGGCTTCTCCGGAAATCACGAGTGATGGTACCAGTCCATATGTGAAAAGCAAACTGGCAACTTCCAAATCCGGTAACGACACTTCAATAAAAAAGAAGAGCGTATTTGCTATCACAATCGACCATGTGACAAAAGGTATTCTCGAACTCGGAATAGTATCTCTTATAGGAATCATAAGCAGACTCCTCTTCTGCAATTCAGGCATCAATCACATTAATTGTAGCAGAGAAGATATTGAAAAGAGTGTCTCACGATGCTATAATTTCCCCGTTGTGCCCCTATAGTTCAACGGATAGAACGGCGGATTCCTAATCCGCAGATGAAGGTTCGATTCCTTCTGGGGGTACCAGAGCGGGGCTTGCCTCGCTCTTTTTCTGAATACTTATAGCATAAAGAAAACCCGCATTGAAAAGGAAACGTAGAGAGCTCTAATTGTCTGTAAATGGTGCCTTTTACCGATGTGGGGGTTTGTTTAAATCTCGACCTCGACATAGAATCCAAGTAGAACGACACCAAAAACTGAGGAGGTATTTTTTGTGGCGGAAATGAGTCTTTTTCAAAATGCATTGAAGCAATTCAACAAAGCTGCCGATGTTATGGATCTTAGCGAAAGTATGCGGCAGGTACTGTCTTATCCTAGAAGGGAACTTACAGTTAATTTCCCGGTGCGAATGGATAATGGCGAGATAAAGGTCTTCACAGGGCACAGGGTTCAACACAATGTCGCGAGAGGTCCCGCAAAAGGTGGAATAAGATACCATCAGAACGTTAACCTGGACGAGGTAAAGGCTCTTGCTTTCTGGATGACGTGGAAGTCTGCCGTCGTAGGTATTCCCTACGGTGGAGGCAAAGGCGGCGTCTGTGTCAATCCGCAGGATCTGTCTATGGGTGAGCTTGAGAGGCTTTCCAGAAGGTTCTTCTCCGAGATCCAGATAATAATAGGAGAAGGCGAAGATATTCCCGCACCCGATGTAAACACGAATGCGCAAATTATGGCCTGGTATATGGATACGTATTCGATGAATGTCGGTCACTCAGTACTGGGGATTGTAACAGGCAAACCGCTGGAAATTGGCGGATCAAAAGGAAGGCCTGAAGCTACTGGAAGAGGCGTTAGGGTTGTTGCAGAAGAAGCCGCAAAGTACAAGGGAATGGATCCAAAGACCGCCACCATAGCAGTCCAGGGATTCGGGAATGTAGGTTCCTTTGCAGCGAAGCTGATACAAGAAGAGATGGGTTCAAAAATAGTTGCTATAAGCGATGTTTCAGGAGGTCTGTACAATCCTGACGGTTTCGACATAGATGAGGTAATAGCGTACAGAGATCAGAACAACGGAATCATTGAAGGATACCCAAAGGGTCAGAAGATAACTAACGATGAACTGCTTGCACTTGATGTTGATATTCTTGTACCGGCTGCTCTTGAGAATGCCATAACTGTTAAAAACGCCGAAAACGTAAAGGCAAAGATAATTGTCGAAGGTGCAAACGGTCCCATGACTCCGGAAGCAGATGAGATCATTCTATCCAAAGACATCTTCGTAGTCCCGGACTTCCTTGCCAACGCCGGTGGAGTTACTGTATCATACTTTGAATGGGTACAGGGTTTGCAGCATTACTTCTGGGATATTGAAGATGTGAGAAGAGCCCTGCATAAGATAATGAAGGAAGCCTTCAGCTCGGTAGCCTCTACCATGAATAAATACAAGATCGATATGAGAACGGCTGCTTATGTCGATTCAATAGAGAAGGTTGCTCACGCGACAAAACTCAGAGGAATATATCCCTGATTAGACCCAATGCTTTATAAAAGGCGGAAGAAGATCTTCCGCCTTTTGCATTTTTTCTAGTCTGAATATGCTTGGGAAATATGGAAGCCGTCCTCCACTCTATATGCAGTTAGATGGCCGCCATATACGCATCCTGTGTCGATTCCCAACTTGCCTTTTGTGTCGAGAGGTCCTCCGAAAACCGGGGTGTGCCCGTATACGACTTTTCTTCCCTTCATCGGCACCGGAGTGCTCAGAAATGGTTCTCGAATCCACATCAAATCACTGTCTTGTTGTTTCTTTAAGGCAACACCCGGTCTTACTCCCGCGTGCACAAACAGATACTTACCCATCTGGTAGTGGGTAACAGTCTCCATAAGGAAATCTATATGATAATCAGGAACGATTCTCACACTCCCATAACTGCGAATAGTGGTTTCCATGCCGTTATATGCCCAGATAGTCGAACCGGGAGTACCCGAAATATAGTCAAGGAACATCTGCTCGTGGTTGCCTCTGATAAATTGAGACTCATATCTTGTGGATATCGCGATTAGAAAGTCAATTACTCCCCTGGAATTGGGACCTCTATCAACATAGTCACCTATGAATATAAGCTTATCTGAAGCCAGAAGTTCGAGAGAACTCACAAGTTTTTTAAGTGTTGCGAGGCAACCGTGAATGTCGCCGATTGCATAGGTCAAACCCAGAGACCCTTCATTATAAGCTGCCAGACCAGAGACAGACCAAAACCGGCCGCCGGACTGATAAGCCACTCCTTCTTTCCATCTTTCGAGAAGACTATTCTGAAGAGCAGAGCGGCTGCCACGGCAACTAAAGCCCATATCCATTGACCTGCGAGTATGAATATGAATATGGACATTCTCTCGGCTATTCCAATAGAGTCTGTGGCACCTTCTGGAATAACTATCCTTCTGAGAAAATAAGTTACTCCGACGGTTGTGAGGAGCATGCCGAGAAGATACCAGGAGAATTCCGGAGTTACGAATGAATTCTCAAGATAGGTTCTTCCCAGAAGTGTCAACAGAAGTAGAATGAAGAAAGCGAGAACTTCTATAAGACTATTGGGCAGCTTTTTACGCCCCATGTCAAGAGTAACAGTGATTCCAATCGAAAGTATCAGGATCAGTATTCCAAGTGGACGACTGAGGAAGACATCGAACGTGAAAGCCAGGAAAACCAATACTACCCAGAAGAAATGAATCCACAACTTCCTGTCATCGATCTTTGAAAGCTTCGTGTTATTTACAAAAGCGTGGTCCACTACATAGTAGGCAACCAAAAGGTGAAGCGGCATATTCTAACCTCCATTTTTCCCTTTACTGCTCCATGGTAGCACAGGAACGAGAAAGCTTGCAACAACCAGCGCCATAAAAACGCCAAAAACGATACTGAGTCCAAAATTGCTTATTAGCTTCCCCTTCGCAAAAGCAAACGAGAAGAATGCGAACATAGTGGTCGCAGACGACATCGTAATGGACTTAAGAATTCTGGAAAGCTCTTTATCATCGGTCTTACCGGATCCGTGAACTACATAAACCAGAGCATCGACACCAATTCCTATGATCAAGGGGGCAGAAATAACAGTAATAAAAGTCGTCTCAATCCCAAAGATCTCCATCAAGCCAAACATGGTAAGTAGTATTCCGGTTAGCAACAGAGCTATCTTTAAGCCGTCAAGTAGATTTCTTCTCTCAAGAGATACGATCACGAAGACTGCCGCCAGAGCCAGCAGCGAAACAGGTATAGCCACTTTTCTTACTTCTTCCATGAGGTGATAGAATACTCTGGGATACCCGCCGGCTGCATTCTTCAGATCTTCTCCAACGCTGTCGAAAAGAATCTTTATCACATTGTTCCTGTAAACCATTGAAGTCGTCTCGGCATTTATAACGAAGTACTTCTTCCCGTTCTCGTCTTCGTACAGAACTCGTTCCTTTAAGCTATCGGGTATTACATCGGCGACAAGACCTATTAGTTCATCGGAGTCCTTTACAGTCTCGGCTCTGTCGAGCAGCTCGATCATGAAATCGTAGTATTGCGCTTTCTTGAGAATAGCCTCGACCAGCGGTGAGTTCCTCATTGAATCGATTTGTCTTGTGACTTGTTGTAGTTGACTCATCTGATCACCGTCGCTTGCTTCGAGAATTGATAAGATTGAGAATACGCTTCTGACATTCTGATTGTTCTGAAGACTTTTGTGCGCCTGCCTGAGAGAGTCTATATCCGGAACCATAAATGGGACAGTGTTCATTATGCTTCCTCCAAAGGCTCTCTCTATAAGTCTCGGTACTGCGATCTGTTCTGAATCAACTGCCATCAATCCCGGAGGCGTATAAGAGAAGTTCCTGATGTTTGAGTAACCTAGATAGCTTAAGACAAGTATTATAGCGAATACAACCCCACCGGAGATAACTCCCAGCCTTCTCACTATTCTTGATAGATTGAAAAACGATTTATCAAGAAGATGGATGTTCGCTGACTTACTACCTTTGATTATGGTCTTTATACTCAGGGCGGGAAGGAAAAGAAACATCACGATGAAGAACACAACGATTCCAAAAGATGTTAGTATTCCCAGCTCTCTGACTGCCGGAGCGTCTATAAGCGAGAGAATTACAAACACAACCGCGGTTGTCAGCATGCTGGTTATCAGGGGTTTGAAGAGACTACTGTAAGTCTCTCTCAAAAGCCTGGTAGGTTCTGCTATAGTCTTTGCACCGTCAGACAAGCGGGTCACTATATGTATGCCGTAGTCGATTCCAAGACCCAACGTTATGGCTGTTACAAAAGAAGTGATTATGTTTAAAGAACCGAACACCACATACGCTATGCCGAGAGTTATGAACATTGATGTAGCAAGAGCAGAAAAGACAAAAAGAGTTATCTTGAAACTGGAATACGCAAAGAGAAAGAGTAGAGAGATGCCCGTAAGCGAGATTATTGTGGTTAACATGAAATCATCCGTTGCCTGTCTGTGGGAATCGTAGGTTCCAAAGTGATCGCCCGTCATTCCATAAGTTACTCCGAAGGGTCTAATGGTTTCACTTATCCAGTTGCGTAGTTTCGGTATAACTCTGGCAACATAAGCGATATCCGAAGAGGGTCCATCAAGTTTGAAACCCATTACAAGTATCAATGGATCATTATGAGGGGACTTATCAGGAATCCTGATGTAACTTTCCAGCCCTACAGAACTGTCTCCTACATTTATCATATCCTTCAGTTTCTCGAAACTTCCCAGCGTTTCTCCTATATTGCGAATTGCAGAAAAATCGTAATTTATAAGTCGCTGCATAGTTCTCGACAGATCCTGACTCCCGGCATTTATTGAGCTAAGCTCTGAGGAATCTAGAAGGAGTAATCCGAGAGGACCGAGGTCGGATAAGAGATCAAATCTCACAAAGGCCTCTATATTGCTCATCTGATTAGAGTTATCAAATATGGCTCTTGCGGCCTTCAGAAGAGAATCAGAACCGCCTGGGGATTTGTCATGTGTTTTGAGAACAATGTAAGTTACTTCTCTGGAAGTACCACTGCTTATAAAGCTTTCATATTGTTTTATTATGGGGTCGTCTTCTGGAAGAATCTTCATCAAGTCTGAGTCTATAGATAATTTCGATGAGAGAAAGGCTCCA
>LVBU01000525.1 GCA_001603185.1 Thermotogales bacterium Thermo_02
GCCTTCCACTGCTAGCAGAATGTTTCTCCTCTTGTTCAACAGAGGGTTTTTTAGATCGTCAGTTCTAAATCTCTCAGCCAAAGGATATCTTGATTCGTAATTGTGTTGAATCGTCATTATTTCATCAGTCAGTTCCTTTGAAAATTGCATGATGTTCAACAATACCACCTCTGAAGAGAGTATAACAGAAGTATCTTACGGCCATTGAAAGTGTTAACTGGCTTAGCTAGGGACAAATATGGAAATAGTTCTGGTTGCGCTTGGTCTTGCTATGGATGCCTTCGCTGCATCGATATGTATAGGGCTGACACTGGACAGAGTTACTTCCAGAAGGCTGTTCAGGGTAGCATTCCACTTTGGATTCTTCCAGTTTCTAATGCCGATTATCGGCTGGTATTCAGGCAATGAATTTGGAGGGTTTGTCGAGAAATTTGACCACTGGATTGCCTTTGGACTGCTTTCGCTTGTGGGAACCAAAATGATACTCGAAGTCTTCGAAAAGAAAGATAGTCGTGAAAATGTTTGTAAAGACAGAACAAGGGGACTCCCACTGGTAGTAATGTCTCTCGCGACATCGATAGACGCTCTTGCTGTCGGAGCGGCCTACGCCTTTCTGAACAGGCCTATTATTGAAGTCGCAATCTTTACCGGTATCATAACCTCCACCCTATCCTTTCTTGGCATGAAGGGGGGTCAGAAAATCGGTGAGAAATTCGGAAAGATCATGGGCCTCTTCGGTGGTATTATTCTTCTCTCGCTTGGAGCGAAGATTCTCATTGAACATCTCGGCTGATTACAGAGCTTTACCTGGACAGCTTACTAATCTTCTCTGCAAGGTCCTCTCCAGACTCGAGGAGTCTTTGTTCCACCTCCTTCAATCCTTGCTTCAACTGCAATCCCTTATAAGTAACAGATCCGATTATTTTCCCACCTTTCTTCTCGACACTTCTTGAGAACCTGTTCATGGCCTTCTCGTTTGAATCTCCTGCTCCAACTCCAACAAGAAAGAGCTTCTTGTCTTTAAGATCAGCCTTCTTCAGAAGAGTATTCATCTGAGCCGACGGGTGCCACGCCCAAATTGGAGTCATAAGGACAACTGTGTCGCAGCTTTTCAAGTCTGGCAAAGGCTCCTTCAGTGGGGCACCAAAACCGAATATAGTTGCAAACATAGGCGGTTGCGTCTTTGAACTTCTGTCTTCGAGTTTGAAAGAGGTAAACCCGGTTTTCTCCGCAAAACGCTTTGCGATCATTTCTGTTGACCCGGTCTTGCTGTAGTAAACAATTGCTCCCTTCATGGAACTCCCTCCCTTTCATTTTCTTTTCAAGAACCTTCCTTTTGAGAACACTTGCGTGATTTCCAGATCGCTGTCAATTAATAGGAGATTTGCCTTTCTGCCCTCCCTTATCAATCCTATACCACTCGAATCGATTCCGTAAAAACGCGCTGGATTGACCGTAAAAAACCTCAACGCCTCAGAGATCTCAATACCATCTTCCTTTACCAATTTTGTGAAGGTTTTGAAAAGCGTGTCAACCGGACTCGATTCTATTCCAATCAGGTTCTTCTCATCGTCAAAGACGGGAAGTGAACCGAGTCCGTCGGAAGATACACAGAATCTTTCAACGGGCATCTTTCTTCTTGCAAGATCACTGAGAATCAAATGCGTATTGAACTCATCAGCTGTGAAGTCTATATAACCGCCCCTGTCCTTAGCCCAGTTAGTTCCTTCAATCAAAAGCCTCTCTGTTCTGTCTATGTGAGTCGGAATCAACTGTGTGGGATTCAGAGTGCCGTCCCGGGTTGCATCAAAAAGTGGAGAAAGCCGATCCTCTCCATCACCCAAGTGAAGTACCGTGACTCCTTTCTTGCCTGACAGCATACCTCCGACTCTCGCATCCATGGCAAGGCGCTGGAGTTCCAAGGCGCTAACGTTACTACTCCTGTGGTCGGAAATGGCGAGTTCTCCCACACCGACTATCTCCGGAATCAAGACAATATCTCTCATCAAATCGCCGGTAAGAGTCTTCAAAGGGTAGCGATACGACCCGGTAAGCATGTAAGCGTTGAGGCCATTGTCATTGAAGTCTCTCACCTTCGCAAGAAGCGAACTGTGATCTCTTGTAATACCATCCGTTCCAAGCATGCCTACCACTGTTGTCGTGCCAACTCTTATGAATTGCTCGGCATGACCCTCTGCAGTTCTTGTAGTAAAACCACCTTCACCTCCTCCACCTATAAGATGGACATGCCCGTCAACGAAACCGGGAACGGCCATTAATCTACTACAATCAATCACCTGTCCTCCCAGTCCAACAATATCTCTTTCGGGAAGGGAGTCTGCAATTTTCAGTATTCTTACGCCGCAAATCAAGATGTCTTTCTTTCCCTCATTCTCTGGAGAATAGACTGTCGCACTCTTGAGAAGAAAAAGCATTGACACCTCCTAAAATGATCTGATAGCTTCAATCACTCTGTCCATCATCAGATAGTAGTCCTCAAATGTTCTCTCTATGAGGATATCGGGCATGAATGCTTCCGAGGTGTCGGATGTAGTCTTCCACAGAACTGTAGAACAACTGACCTGTATTCTACTGTTTGGCAGAGTAAGTTTTCTAACCTCTCCGTAGTGCACAGGACTCCCACCTGTCGGTTCACCAACAAAGATCGATTTGGTTCTTTTGCTCATAGATATAGCATTCAGAATTGCTGAAGAGAATGTTCCTCTGTCGATTGCTACAAAGAGTTTTCCTTCTCTGTTCAACTTCCTGTCAAACATTACTCTAAGCATGAACGGTTCTAGCAGAAGGGAGTTTCCACCTCCGTTCTGCCGGATATCTAGCACAAGCTTCTCTACGGGATTTTTTCTGATAAAGGAGAACATATCGAAGTTGAAGAATAGGAAAGGCTTGCCCTTCTGGCTCTGGCATCTTCTGAAGTGAAAATGCAAGATCCTGGAGTCTGGACAGTATTCATACCAGTAGTTTTCGTTCTGCATTCGCTTTTCGGTATTACCTATTCGCTCCTGTAACAGCGATATCTCGCCTTCGACAGGAGTTATGGTAGAGGTGAAGATCTCTTCGTCCTTTTCGACCACGATCTCCAGTTCACCACGCCCATTTGCCAGACCGGCTGCTCTCATTATCTCGGCCGTTATGAAGTAGTTGGGCGCGGTCTCCTTCAAGCCCCAGTCGTTATCGTGAGCCACAAAGACAGAGAGTCGATCGAAGGCCTCTTCAGTTGAGAATCCGCCAACTTGCAGAATCTTTGTGTTCACGAGTCCAAGATGAGCTTCATCGGTAGCGATTATATAGACCCCGTCACTGAAGACATAAGGATAGACCGGATATCTATTCAGCATAGGCGAAGTATGAATAGCGGTATGACCGTCACCTATCAGAGCGACTATTCTGGTTAGTTCCGAGTAGATCTCGAACCACTCAAGTCCTTCTATGCGACTCTGAAGAGTTTCCATAGCAGAGGATATTTCAATTTCAGAAGTCTTGAAAAAGGGATCCGGGTGGGTCTTGAAGAGATTAACCTTTAGAAACTCTATGTCTTCCTTCCACTGGTCAGGAGTCAATGATTCAGGGCGAAATGTCGAAGCAAAAAGCGAAAGGGAACAGAGACAGAAGAACACCACTATAAGACTTTTAGTCACTCTCTTCCTCCTTTCAGACCTTAGAATATTCTACCACTTCGATGTGCGAAGAAGTCGCTTGCCGATAACCCGAAACGTGTAAATAGTAACTCGATCGCGCTATTGCGGAAGAGTTTATTAACAGATACTTTTCTTTGTTCTTAAACGGTATAGGTTAGCAAAGCCCTTGAT
>LVBU01000526.1 GCA_001603185.1 Thermotogales bacterium Thermo_02
CAGGGCAGCTGCTGTAGAACAGTTGCGAATATGGAGCGATAGGTCAGGCGTTGATTTCGTAAGTCAAGGTCAGGGTGCGGATTCGGCAGCAGTTGCTTTCGATGCCGTGAGTCATGCGGTTAGCAAAGGGAAAGATGTTGTTGTCGTCGATACTGCAGGCAGACTCCACACCAGAAGCAATCTCATGGAAGAGCTGAAGAAAGTCCATCGCGTTATCGGCAAGGCTTTTCCCGGGGCTCCGCATGAAGTACTGCTGGTAATCGATGCGACTACCGGTCAGAATGGACTTGTGCAGGCGAAGAAATTCAAAGAAGCCGTCGAAGTTACCGGTGTAGTTCTCACAAAGCTCGATGGAACTGCTAAAGGTGGGATAATATTTGCTATCGTCAAAGAGCTGGGAATCCCGGTAAGGTACATAGGAGTTGGCGAAAGAATAGACGATCTGAAACCTTTCAGCGCTTCAGAGTTTGTGAGCGCTCTTCTGCAGAGTGATGAAGAGGGTTCCGAGGAGGTTTGAAAAATGGGTTTCACATTGAAAAGCAGTTACGCACTTAGAGCTCTTTATAAAATGGCGAAGGCTTCCAGAGAAGGAAAAGATAAGCTTTCACTGGTTGAAATCGTAGATGACAACGAGATTCCAAGAGACTTTCTTGAGAAGATCTTTGGGGAATTGAGGCAGGCAGAAATAATAAAGGCCGTACGGGGAAGATACGGCGGCTATTCTCTGGCAAGACAACCTAAAAAGATACTCTTGAGGGACGTTATTCTGAAACTGGATCGCCCCATGAACTCTTACGCCTGTCTTCAGAACAATGGAAAGTGCCTCGAAGATCCGGATTGTACTGTTAAGTATGTCTGGTTTAAGTTGTACAACGCTATGATGCGCGAACTTGGTTCTATGACACTTGCAGATCTTCTGGAATTCGGTGACAAAATTCGGAACGATCCACCCGCCCTGCTTCAAATAGAAGATCACAGCTAGTTTATTGATCGAAGGGAGGAAGGTGTCTCGACTTACGGACGATCTTTCACGATAATGAGAGCACCGTTTTGGTGAAGGCTGTATATCCCGGTTCATTCGATCCTATTACTTATGGTCATATTGATCTGGTGGAAAGGTCAAGCAGAATATTCGACGAGGTTATAGTTCTGGTTATGGAGAACGTTAACAAAAGACACTTCTTCAACCATGAAGAACGGATGCGGATGGTAAGGCATGCCGTGTCAGAATTCAGTAATGTATCGATAACGACGCACAGCGGTCTGCTAGTAGATTTTGCCAGGGCGAACAACGTCAAGGTCGTGATTCGAGGACTCAGAGCAGTCTCAGATTTCGAACTAGAACTTCAGATGGCTCATGCCAACAAATCAATGCTTCCCGAGCTGGAAACTCTGTTCCTTATGACGGAGACCAACAACTCCTTCATATCCTCTTCGATGGTTCGAGAGATAGCAACATTTGGCGGAGATATATCGAAATGGGTCCCTTCGTGTGTAAGGGAGGAATTCAGGAAGAAATTTGTTAGGTGACTTAACATC
>LVBU01000527.1 GCA_001603185.1 Thermotogales bacterium Thermo_02
GCGATATGCCGAAAGAGGAATTTAAAAAATACGGACACGAGCTAATTGAGTGGGCCGCAAATTATTTAGAGGGAATTGAATCTCTGTCCGTTTTGCCGAACATAAAACCGGGTGAAATAAAATCAAAGCTTCCGGAAACATTTCCCGAGAAAGCTGAGCCGTTCGAAAAATTTTTAAATGATTTGAATGGAATAATTTTGCCGGGCGTAACTCACTGGCAGCATCCAAATTTTATGGCGTATTTCAGCTCAACAGGAAGCATGCCGGGCATTCTTGGCGAACTTGTCGCGGCGGCATTCAGTACAAATGGAATGGTTTGGAAATCGGGACCAGCGTCAACAGAACTTGAGGAAACTGTTGTTAATTGGTTCCGGGATTTAATTGGTTTGCCAAAAGAATTCTTTGGCATCGTTTACGACACGGCTTCAGTGAGTACTATGCACGGCATAGCCGCGGCGCGGGAAAATGCCGGATTGGATATTCGTAAAAAAGGAATGTGCGACGCACCCAAAATGATTTTGTACTGCACAGATCACGCTCACTCATCAATTGATAAAGCGGCTCTTACTCTTGGTATCGGCTTAGATGGAATTCGCAAAATAAAAACTGATGAAAATTTCGCAATGATTCCTTATGAACTTGAAAAAGCAATTAAGGAAGATCGAGAAAAAGGATTTGTTCCGTTTTGTGTGGCGGCCACAATAGGTACAACTTCGTCTACCGCAGTCGATCCTGTTAATTTGATTGCGGATATTTGCGAAAGAGAAAATATTTGGTTTCATCTCGATTGTGCTTATGCGGGTGTAACCGCAATGCTGCCGGAAATGAAAAAATATTTTAATGGATTTGAACGCGCAGATTCAATTGTAATTAATCCGCATAAATGGCTTTTTGTGCCTATGGATTTTAGTTTGTTCTATACTCGTAAACCGCAAGTTTTGAAGCGCGCTTTTAGTCTTGTGCCTGAATATTTAAAAACCGCCGAAGACAACGAAGTGATAAATTATATGGATTACGGCATGCAACTCGGCCGCCGTTTCCGTTCGATTAAATTTTGGTTTGTGTTGCGTTATTTTGGCGCTGAAGGTTTACGTGAAAGATTGCGTGAACATCTAAAATTAGCTCAGCAATTCGCAAAATGGATTGACGAAAACGAAGAATTTGAAAAAATGTCTCCAACATTTTTTAGTACCGTTTGTTTCCGGTTCCATCCAAAAAGTATTAATGATGAAAATGAATTAAATGTTCTGAATGAAAAACTTTTGGAAAAAATAAACTCTACCGGTAAAGTATTTATGTCCCACACTAAACTTAATGGCAAAATTACTTTGAGAACTGTGATTGCTGGTCTACGC
>LVBU01000528.1 GCA_001603185.1 Thermotogales bacterium Thermo_02
ACGGGTCCACGATCTTGGACGAAGGACCAAGGACGGCTCTTCATCTTTTCATGCTCTCCGCGGAGGTGAACGGATAACGGAGGACGTCTCTTGAAAAGATCGAGTCCCATTTTCTCTGTGTTGGATCAAATTAACTACCAGTGTATAATAGTGGTAGTCGAAACAAACCGGAGAGTGATTCCTTGAAGATGGCAATTCAATGTTTTAGAGAGAGAAAGGGGTACGCAACAATGGGTAGCCTAAAAGAATCCGGAGTGCACACAAGGACCCTGATCAAGCTCCTGGATGCCGGACTAATTGTTAGAATAAAGCCGGGTCTTTATAGGCTGAAAGAGCTTTCTGATAACGATTACGTTTCGTATGTGGACGTGTGCATGGCCGTTAGAACCGGAGTAATATGCCTGCTTTCTTCTGCAGACTATTACGGCCTTTCAACATTTACACCTAAGAGAGTTCATGTTGCCATTCCTCACGGCTACAAGAGACAGGCAGTAGAGTTTCCTCCAACGAAATTCTTCATGTTTAGAGAGAGGAGCTACTCATTAGGTATAGAGACTGTAGATACTGAGATAGGATCTTTCAAAATATATAACCGCGAAAAGACAGTGTG
>LVBU01000529.1 GCA_001603185.1 Thermotogales bacterium Thermo_02
CATAAAGATTTGTGAGGAGGTGTTCGCCGTGGATTTTGAAGTCATCATCAGAGAACTGACAGCGGAAATCCGACGGTTGAATGACCTTCTCGAAGCGAAAGAAGCCCAGAACGCTGCTCTGACAGAACAAGTTCGAAAGCTGACAGAACAGATTGCAGAGCTAACACATAAGAAGAACAGTAATAACAGCTCAACACCTCCTTCTGCAGATCACTTCGACAAGCCTGCGCCGAAGAGTTTACGTGGAAAAAGCGGAAAACCTCAAGGGGGACAAAAGGGTCATTCAGGGAATGGGATGAAGATTGATCGTAAGCCGGATGCCGAGGAAATCCATATGCCGGCACAATGTGCGAACTGTCCTAACCGGAAGGTATGCAATCATTTGAAGTGTGCCGGGACTCGATATGTCTATGACGTGGAAATCAAAACTACACTCACAGCACATAAGGTGATGGCGGGGACTTGTGCAGTGTTGGGCAGCCATGTGGAGGGGGCATACCCTCCAGGCGTAACGGGGACGAAGCAGTATGGATCGGGAGTATATAGTCTCGTAATGTCTCTCCTGACGGTTGGATATATGAGTGAGGACCGAATCAAAAAACTGCTCACAAGTCTGAATGTTCCGATCAGCACAGGCACTATTCAGAGTATGCTGTCACGTGCAGCGGCCAATGCGGAAGAAGCAGAGAAATACATCAAGGATAAGATCACCAGTCAGTCCGTTGTCAATTTCGATGAAATGGGCATGAGAGTAAACGGTTCTCTTCACTGGCTCCATTGTGCATGCTGCGGGTCTTGGCGATTCTACTCGATACAGGAACGTCGGGGTGAAGAGGGTATGGATCTAATGGGTGTATTGCCCCATTTCTGCGGGATTGCAGTTCACGACTTCTGGTCATCGTATAAGAAGTTCAAGAATGTGGTTCATGCCATGTGCTGTCAGCATCTGGAGCGTGAACTGATCTACGCAGAGGAAACCGGTAATCAGGAGTGGGCAGGGAAGCTCCGAAAATTGCTACAAGGTATGTGCCATGCGAAGAACCTTCAAATGGCTGAGGGAAAGGAGGCGTTCAGCGAAGCAGAATTGCAAGCCTATATGGCCCAATACGATGAAATAGTCGCTGAAGGCCTTAAGGCGAATCCTGTTCCGGAACGCAAACCGGGTCAACGAGGAAGGCGGAGACGTGGTAAAATACGATGCCTTCTGGATCGATTCCAGGATTGCAAAGAGGATATCCTGAGATTCGCCACAGACTGGAAAGTGCCCTACACGAACAATGCGGCCGAGCAGGCTATCAGGTTCGCACGGATCAAGGAAAAAGTGTCAGGGTGCTTCAGATCTGAAAAAGGTGCTGAACAATTTGCCAGGGTGCTGAGTTTTGTCTCCACTGCTGTCAGACATGGCATCTCTTCTTTTGATGCCTTTCTGTCGCTTCATCGAGAAACAGCACTGGCGATGCTACAAGGATTTTAAGTCACGACTGAGCAGTTACAAAATGGTTTAAATGCGGAATGGCCTTTTCGGCAATCTGTTTGGTGCAGACCGTCATGCGTCTGATATTTTGGCAATCAGCAGGTTCACCCCCCATGCA
>LVBU01000530.1 GCA_001603185.1 Thermotogales bacterium Thermo_02
GATGTGTATAAGAGACAGGTAATATAATCTACTAGAGGTCTGGTTCTTAAATGTATGCAAATCCTTTTGATGGAAGTGATGTTATGAGAGGAAGCAACGGCTCTAGTGGATTAATGGGTATTCTAAAACCTGGAGGTGGACCTCTTATGTTCTTTGGTAAGAAGGAAGTAGCCATAATCGGATTGTTTGAAGAGCATCTCGACATGATAGTTAAGACCCTGGAGAATCTAGAAAAAGTCTTCGTTGCTGTTCAGGCAAATGACTCTACATCGATAGATATTTATGCAGAAGAAGTCCACAAAATGGAATCGGCAGCCGATTCCAAAAGGCGTGAAATGGAAAACGCTATGTATCAGGGAGCTTTCCTTCCAAACTTCAGAGGCGATTTTCTTGGTCTCGCTGAATCTTTTGACATGGTGGCAAATGAAGCCGAAAATGTCGTGGATCAGATCGTTCTTCAGAAAATGGACATTCCCGAAGGAATAAGACCTGATCTGCTGAAGCAGCTTCAGTTATCTATTGAAACATATAGAGCCGCACAAGAAGCGGCACTAAATCTGTTCAATGAACTGGACAAGGCTGAGGAAAAGATAAAGGAAACAGAAAGGCTTGAGAATATTGAAGACAGCCATGAACGCGCACTTGTTAAGCGAATTTTCGAAATGGATATTCCGCTCTCCCGCAAGCGCCAACTGCGAGAACTGGTGATCTCGATAGGAAACATAGCAAATCTCTCCGAAGACTGCTCCGACAGGATGGAGATAATAGTCCTAAAGAGAAGAGTTTAAGCTTTTACATCAGATAATTCTGGCCAGCGAGTCTATCAAGAGATATAATCCCAGCGATACAAGCCCTGCTATTATCGGGGTTTGAACCCATCCTACCGCGATATTCCGGACCACTTTGTAGTTTATGTTTCGCGACCCTCGTGCGATACCTGCACCGATCACTGCTCCTACTATAGCCTGAGAAGTCGATACAGGGACACCGATCAATGCGAAAATCCACACGGTAATCGCCTGCGCGAGGACAGCAATCACTGCAGAAAACGGTTCCAGTGGCACTATCTGTTTTCCAACAGTGTACATAACCCGTTTGCTGAAAGTCATAACGCCTAGCCCGATACTTAGACCGCCAACGAGGGCAGCCATCTCAAGAGGTATTATGCCGGCGAACGGCCCGGTAACATTAGCCACATTGTTGGCTCCCAGGGCATAAGATCCGTAAGCACCAATAAAGAGTGCTCCCACTTTCAGAGTGATATCCTGTGCCTGAATAGTGTTTATTCTTCTGAAGAAGAAGGCGCCTATCCGGTAAAGAGCAAAGCCCCCGAAAGCAGCTCCTATGGGAGTAGCTATCCAGCAAATCACAACCTTTATCAGGACCGACCAGTCAACAGTTCCCCTGAGAATACCGATCCCCAGAATGGCGCCCATCATTGCCTGTGAAGAAGATGCCGGAATGCCCAGGAACGTCATGAGGGTCATTGAAAGCGCTGCGGCGATGGTGCTGACTACCGCCGTAAAAACAGTCTGTGTGCTTACGCTTGAGATCGTTGCAAGGCCTCGCGAGCCCTCAAGAAGAGCTCCAATGAGGATGAAAATCGCCGAAGAAACAACGGCCACTTTGAACTTGACAAGTCCAGAAGTTACAGCCGTGCCATATACATTTGCCGCATCGTTTGCCCCTAAAGCCCAGCCAAAGAAAATGGCTGGAAGTATTGCGAAGAACATATAAAACCTCCAATAGACTATCAGGAGAGACAATAATGGATAGATTATACCATTGCAACTATGTCTTTCAAGAGGGCACGGAAATCTGTTTCACAGTAAAGTAGTGCATTTTGAAACTCAATTCTACAGCGATAATTATCGAGGTCTGTAACTAGTTTCAACAAGGGATCTCAAAACTCCTGTTTTGCGCGGTCTCTGGCATGACATTGCATTATCGCTTATAACTGCACCATGCCGGGGAGGAAGGTTTACATGGTACAGAATACCGAAGATGAAGGCAAAGGGTTCTCTCTTGTCGAACTTCTAATAGTACTTTCGATTATTGCCGCGTTGATCGCCACAATTACACCTATAGCACTAAACGCTGCTCGCAAGGCAAAGGCTACCAAGATATCCAGTAACATTAAACTACTTGCAGACTCTCTCGAAAGAATCGCGCTGACCGATGGAGTAAATGCTGATGGTTCAATTAAGGGAGTCGTTTCACTGGCCAGTATTGCAAGAGATGTGGCTGACTCAGATTACCGTGTGATCTACTACAACAACGATGAGGTAAGGACTTACAGAGCCTATGTTGTTCATAGAGGAGTCGAGTTGTTCGAAGTCATAAAGGAGATACTTGGCGACGCATCGTCAACGACCTGGGGAACTCTGAAAAGCCAGTGGGCAGCTTTCACCCCGACTTACTTTCTGAACAACGACACTCTTGGTGAAAGCGAGAAAATAATATCATATCACTTCAGCTTTTACGTATACGAATGATCAGAATTCAATGATGACCAGCTCAGGAGGGCTGGCTAACCTTCCCGGAAACCATCCCCCCAGGCCCCTCGTGACATAGATCTTAGTATCGTTATACTCATAAAGGCCTCTAAAAAAATCTCCGCTGAATCCCCTTCCACTCTTCAAGAGCGCCTCAGTAACCCACGGGATATAGAACTGTCCGCCATGAGTATGTCCTGCGAGAACGAGATCGAACTTGTTCAGAATATCCGGGAATTTCTCAAGCAAATTCGGGGCGTGAATCAGCAGGATCTTAAGATCATAATCCCCCTCGGGGAGAAATCTCGTCCAGGAGAAATAATGGTGTGAAGGTACGCCGGTGATTCCAATCTTTTTGCCACCAATTTCTAACAGAGCAGAGCGGGTATGAAGTACGTTTATGGCTGCTTCCTTGAAGACGGCATCGACTATGCCCGTCTCAGATTCTTCCCAGTTTCCATATATTGAATACATAGGGGCTATACTTCCAAGCTCGATAAAGAGTTCGCGAAAGTAGTTCATGTTTGTGTATGGCGAAAGGACATCTCCTCCAAAGAGAATAAGATCTACGTCTTCATCTTCAAGCCTTTTCAGGAGAGACGAATAGAGAGGCTTTTTCGTCCAGATATGAATATCGGCAAAGAAAGCAAGCTTTATAGCCGTCTCTTCGCCTTCATCGGCAAGAGTCAACCTCGTCACTGTAAGTATATTGGGCTCCAAAATGAAGACATAGCCCAAAAATGTTGTTATAACTAAGATAGCCTTCCAATGCTTCAATTGATAATCACCGATCCAGAGAAAAAACTTCTTTTACCATAGATTCTACATCATCAAGGGCTTTGCTAACCTATAC
>LVBU01000531.1 GCA_001603185.1 Thermotogales bacterium Thermo_02
GCCGCGAGCTGTGCCTGCACTGCATAATAGTAAGGCTTTCTCGATTCGATATCTGCAATCTTAGCTGCTTCCTTTAGGTTGGAATCAACTACTTCATTTGAATAACCCATTATGTTCAAACCACCACCAGAAGATACTCTAAGCGTCAGGTTTTCCGGATCAGGTCCCTGGAATCCATTCAGCAAAGCAATATCGTAATTGTGGGCATTCAAGACTTTCTCAATCCAGGTTGCTATCTCGTATTCGCCAAGGTTGACCTTTATTCCGACCTTCTCAAGGTTTTCTTTGATAACGGCTGCCATGTCCGTCCAGTCGGCGCCCTGAAAGTAAAGCAAATCTACAGAGAACCTCCAGCCGTCCTTATCTTTAGGGAAGCCAGCCTCATCAAGGAGTTCTTCTGCTTTCGCTGGATCGTAAAGCTGTGCCTTGACATCGAAATCTACTGCCCAGGGGATTGCGGGAGTATAGAAATACTCTCCTATGCCTCCGAATCCGCCAAGAACTCTATCTACAATCGTCTGTTTGTTTATTGCGTAGGCAACCGCTTCTCTGACTTTGAGATTAGTTACTGGTCTCGCTTCTTCGGTCAAATTGAACCCAACGTAGTATCTGCTGGGAGAAGACATCACTACTACCTCGACTTCGGGGTTCCTCTTCAAAATACTCAGAGAACTGAATCCCGGTCTGTTTACGTTGATATCTGCCTCCCCGTTAAGGAAGGATTGTAGTGCAGTATTGGGATCGGGAATGATCTTGAAAACAAGCCTGTCCACGTACGGACCTTCTCCCCAATACTCTTCGTTTTTCACTAGGGTAACGTGGTCTCCTTTAGTCCACTCAACAAACTTGAATGGCCCTGTACCAACCGGCTTCTGGTTTGCCGGATTGTCATGCCAATCCGTACCTTCGTACAGGTGAGCTGGCATTATCTGTGTTCCGTACCAGGCAAGGAAGGGAATAAATGGTGCATATGGATCTGAAAGCTTCACAACAACTGTTAGGTCATCAAGGCAGACAACTTCCTCAACCATAGATACATTATTGTAAGCCGATCCTTTGTTGCTCACGATGGCTTCAATAGTGTACTTTACGTCTCTTGAAGTGAAGGGAGCACCATCGTGCCATTTGACACCTTCTCTCAGATAGAAAGTGTACTCTTTGCCGTCATCGGAGACTTCCCAGCTTGTCGCCAGCTGTGGTACAAGATCATAGTTTACGTCTTGCGCCACAAGCTGGTTGAAGATATTACGGTGGATTCCTGCACCATAATCGTCGGTCTTGGAACAAGGATTGAAGGAAATAGGTTCACCCATGTAAGCCACAACGAGCGTCTGTGATGCAAGAGTGATTGCAGAGACTAGAGATATGAAAAGAACCAGGAGCAAAGAAGATTTCCTCACAAAGCACCTCCCTGAAAAGATGTGGAAAAGATAGGATAAGAATTGACTTTGCTAATCATACTATCACACAAAGTCACCAGAGAACTTCGGTAATTATAAAGTTATGAAATTGGAACTTTCGAGGAGCTACAGAGAGTTTAGAGGAGCTAGAAGATTCAAATCAGGTGTAATCACCGTTCATTATCTAGAAGAATGGGAATTGCCAAATCTTTGTACTTTGATCAAGAGTTCGCGAACACATAAGAAAAACCCTCGAGAAAATCGAGGGTTTTTCTGCTCCATTGGTCGGGGCGACTGGACCACCCTCTATACCTGTCTCTTATACACA
>LVBU01000532.1 GCA_001603185.1 Thermotogales bacterium Thermo_02
CTTCCATCCTTTGTGGACAGTCTATACTCAGAGATATCAAGAGCAGAATTGCTTTCCAGTTCGAGGAAATCTGAGCTTCTTGATAGACTTTCAAAGCTGGAAACATCAGAGTCCGTCTGTCATGGAGACTTTCACCCGGACAATATCATCCTTACTGTCAAGGGAATAGTCGTAATCGACTGGATGACAGCATCATGTGGAAATCCCGCCACCGATGTGGCCAGAACTTCGATTATACTCTCTCACTCCAGACCCGTCGACGAAGAGCTTCTTGAGAGAATCCCAAATGCACTTGAGATAAGGGATAGATTTCACAGCGTCTACCTGGATCACTATATAAGACTCTCAGGCATATCAAAAACCGAGATCGACTACTGGAAGCCCATAGTAGCTGCAGCCAGACTTAACGAGAACCTCCCCACCTTGGAAAAGCAAGCACTTCTGGAGATCGCGAATAACTCGAATTAGGAGATTTTACTTTCCCATGTTGTTCACTATGACCGCTTTAGCCAGCTCGTGAGCAAGCGCCGTGAAGTCTTTTCCCTCGATATTGCTCAGTATCACAACGAGTATATCGTCATCTACATAACGGTTTATCCTGGTCGATGTTCCCTTTGTGTCGCCATCATGATAAATCAGCCGCCGGTATTCTCCACTTATCAGTTCTCTCCCGATGAACACCCCCAATCCGGCCTCGAAAAGCTGATCAGTTGGCGTTTGCATAATCATTAGAGACTCTTCTGAGAGCACTAGTCCTTTCTTCAGAGCTCGATCCCATAGAAAGAGATCATACACGCTCGAGTAGAGACCACCCGCGCCTCCGGGCAATCTGCGATCGACCCAGTCGGCATTCCGCACTGAATCCAGACTTATAACATATGACTCAGAGAAGTAAGGCTTTGACCAGGTATGGTCGTACTCGTTGAAATCGTAGCCGGTATTATACATTCCCAGAGGTTCAAAGATCTCCCTCTTCAGATATTCATCATATGGTATCCCGCTCACTATCTCTATGATCACACTAAGAAGATAATAAGCACTGTTGCTGTAGAGAAAGCCCGTCCCCGGTTCAAATCTCAACGGAAGTGTTGAGAGATACTCAATCTGTGCCTCCTGAAGAGTCTTCCCAGCTTCATATCTGCGAATCTCTTCAAGCAACTCGACGGTGTTAATCATAGTTGGTATTCCCGAGGAGTGTCCTAGCATTTGTCGTACGGTTATCCTATCGCCGTTTGGAAAGCCTGGTATGAATTTCTCCAGCAGATCATCAAGCGCGAGCTCTTCCATTTCGGCTAATCTTAGTATCGCCGCTGCTGTTATCTGTTTAGTAATAGACGCAATTCTGAACTTCTTCTCTGGCGTGTTGGGAACGTTCCTTTCAATGTCCGCCATTCCGTAACCAGCGGCATGCAATATCGTATCGCCTCTCGATACGAGAACCATACCCCAGAATCCTTCGAAATCAATTACACGCTCCATTACATCGTCCAGCGGATTGGCCGCCACCAAAAAAGAGAAGATAGCTAAAACCATAAACAAAGCTACTGCCTTTAGCAACACATCACCTCCACCAGCAATATCCAAAGGTTTTTTCGAACTCTGTATTTACAGA
>LVBU01000533.1 GCA_001603185.1 Thermotogales bacterium Thermo_02
CGACTCGCAGCTTTTCAGTCCGTCTCATACTCCCTTCGAGAACATAAGGTTGGTCTTTGTAGAGTGTTGCCCTTCTCTTCCAGCTCCGAAAGAGGCAAAGTCGTGGACAGAGAAGAGGAAGCGGACCGTGAAGTCTCGATGGAAGAAGAACCCTTCAATGGACTTCTGGTACGGCTTCTTTCAAAAGGTCGAAGATTCTGACTTTCTGATCAGATGGCTCAGGTTTTGGACAGAGTTATGAGGCGGGAATGGTAATGGATCAGGAGAGCTTCAGACAGGGAATGAGTTACTTGAGCATGGGGTTCAATTTCAAACTCAAGGAATCGGCAACAGTCTTCTGGCTCAAGATGCTTAAAGATCTATCAGACGATGCCTTTCTAAAGGCGGTCAAGAGCATCGTGTTGACACACGACAGGATGCCCACGATAGCAGAGATTCGAAGGGTCGCCCTCGAAGAGAGCGATGAATCTCCGATGGCCGAAGAGGCCTGGCTGATGGTAATAGACGATATCCACAGGTTGAGCTTCTACAACGAGCCGGTGTACGAAGATCCAAGACTCGAGAAGACCAAGAGGCTTATCGGCTGGAGAGAGCTCTGCGATATGACCGCCGAGAATAAATCGATAATAAGGGCGCAATTCATGAGAGCCTACAACGCATTTAGCGAAAGAGAGCGACAGAAAGCGCTTTGCGGGATCAACGAAGGAGTAAACGCAGAGCTAATGCAGAGGCTGTTTGGCGGAATGCTGCCCGGAGAGAAGAAAGCGGGATGAGCAGAAGAGCGTTCCAGTGCTAGGAGCTTTGTTCTTGGTTCCGACGCTTCGCGTCCAGGTTCTTGGCAAAGACCTGAGGAGCACGAGATTAAGAGAGAAGGCGAGACGAGAACGGGTCTGGGGTTTGGGGTCTAGGGTCTGGTAAGAGCGAAGAGATTTTGGTTTTCTCACCTCTAGCCTCATACCCCTTACCTCTATCTCACTTTTCACCACCATTCACAGGAGGTCACAATGAAGGATTTCGGAAATAGATTGAGAAAGACGATGATAGAGAAGAACATGACGGGCTTCGAGCTGTCTCAAAAGCTCGAGGTCACGCCGTCGATGATAAGCAATTACATTTCAGGCAGGCGTTTTCCGGGCTTTTATTCTCTCAGGAAGTTAGCCCAGGCTCTTGATGTATCGATCGATTATCTTATCGGCTTGAGCGAGGAAAAGACGATCGAGCCTTCAGGAGATACCCGGAAAGAAGAGCATGATATTTCAGAGGAAGAAGCGAAGCTCCGGTTTATCTTCGCCTGCCTGACGGAAGGAGACTACAAGAAAGCAAAAGAGGCATACGAGAGCCTAAATA
>LVBU01000534.1 GCA_001603185.1 Thermotogales bacterium Thermo_02
ATGTGAAAGGAGGGAGGCGTCATTCATCACCGCGCTAAAGCACGGTGTCTCCGCCGATTAATTCGTGAAATTGAATAGCTCATACATAGTTGGAATTAGATTAGAGTTCTGTGCCCACTACATCAGTTAAGAGAACGAATGTGAGGTTTTACTCGTGGAATCAGGAGAGAAAATACTGATATTTTCAGAGATGTTTCCAAAGGCAAAAAGCTCGTCGAGCGGCATCTTTATTATCGAAAGATTGAAGGCGCTCCAACAGCTTGGAGTGGACTTCGATTTTGCTCCGGTATCAACGTTTGATAGCTTTTCCATGAGCCTTATAAAGAGATTGAAGGGGATTATACCTTCAACGCCAATAGAAGCTGTTCAAGTAGGAGAGAAGCAATTTCCGGTTTTGAAGGTTGATCTTGGCCTAAAGGAACGTATAGGACTAATAAGACAGGAAACGCGTTCTTGGGTTAAGTATGCCGAAAAAATGGCAGAGGCAATCGAGAAAAGAAAAAAAGTCTGTGAATTCAGCTTGCTTCATGCGCACAGAGTCTTTCCAGAAGGATATGCTGCCATGCTACTGTCTCAGAAGCACAGTATACCGTATGTGGTTACAGCTCACGGCAGCGAAATCCACTCTGTCTCAGATAAAAACAAGACTGTTGTCAGAGAGATTCTTCAAAGAGCAGCGACGTCGATATTTGTGAGTCACGCTCTAATGAAAGATGCTAGTGAGAAGCTAGGTTTCTCAAAGTTCTTAAACGGTCAAGCCTATGGTATACTTACTGAGTTTAGAAATCAGTCTTGTAGTTACTCAACCCCTGTTTACTATATCGCGAAACGATGGCATGGACCTGTTTGTCAATCTCTGTCTGGTTCAAAGAAGAGAGTGTTCCGTGTGGGAAGAATTGGTTTGCTACTGACGACTTTCTCATGCAAACAATCGATTTCTATCTACTCAAATTCCGCAATTGCCTAAGGCTTGTTATTGGGCTTAATTCGAAATTTTGAAGGATGCACATTCGCGATTGCATAACACGGGACACTGAACGCCTTCTCAAAGTATAATAGAACTAGCGTGAAGTTGGAGTGCCATCTAGAAGGCAATTAGGAACGAGAGAGGAATTCGATTGAAGACGCTTGTTCTCGGTTATGATCATGTAGGCAATGACAAAAGAGTAGTGAGAACCGTAAATGCCTTTCGTAAACTTGGACCAGTGTACTATCAGAGTTCAAGCAAATCTGATTTCAGGAGTTGCGAGAAGGTTTGGTCTTACGTTATTGACAAAGTCAAAATGCAGGGACTATCCGGCCTGCAGAAGAGAAGAAATTTTGACAAACATATCTTGGAACTTGTCTCGGATCTCGATTACGATTTTGTCTATTTTCATGGGTTCCCTCACTCTATGCCGCTCAAGGTATTTAGATGTGCAAAAGAGAGAGGAAAAAAGATCTTCTATGACCTTCATGAGATAATACCAGTACAATTTCTTCCTGAACAATACTCATTCTTAAATCCAATTCTGTGGCAAATACTTAAAGCGCAACTCTCGTTAGTTGCTGGTGTAATTGGTGTTTCTGGCGACGCTATGAAAATGATCTTTGACAAGACTGAGATTAGTAAGCCCTTATTGATTGTTCCAAATTACGCAAACGATTCATTCTCATTGTTCGATAGTCATATCAAGCGAGAAGAAATCGCAATTGTTGGAGGCTCCAGCCGAAAGACACTAATTAACAGCGATTTGCTTAGGGAGCTAAAGAAGGACTTTAGGCTGATTTCGATCGGAGCAAAATGTGATATTGCCGATGAATGTTTGCCATTTATGGACTATGATCTCATGATGCGCAGAATTGCGAGTGTCCAATTCACTTTGCTGTCATATCAAAACAGATTGGATGAACAATACGCAAATGAAATATACTCATTGCCGAACAGATTCTACGACTCTCTAGCAGCAGGAACCCCCATTTTACTTGCTAAAAGATTTGTGACTATGAGAAAGATAATCGAACGAACCCATACCGGCTTAGTTCTTGATCTTCTTCTCGAACCTGATGAATGTTTGCCTATGATTAGAAAAGCTTTGAATTCCTATGATAACTTACTGGAGAACCTTAGAATCCATCATGACGAGTTTGTGTGGAATACCTCTAAGGAAAACGAATTTGTCAATTTCATTACCACAGTTCTGGATAACTGAGAAGAAGGAAGTGAAGAAACCACTTCTAGCAAATGAATCTAACTATTGTTAAGAGGTGCGACGTGCTCAAGAGATTGAAGAAGTTTGCTTCAATAAGAGTGTTGGGCTATCCTGATATTAGAAGACCCGAAGAAGATAATGTGGAAATCCATAGTGCTAGCATCGTAAAGGCAGAATGGCCGAAAGCTATGAGGAAACCATTCATAGGATTGACTCGTGATAGCAATGCTAATCCTTATTGGACTAAGTACAGAAGGTTCTTAGAGAACAACAACTTTGATTTCGAGATATTTGAGTACCATCGTTCAGACTGGTGTGAAAGGGCAAAAGAGTATGATTTAGTAATATGGTCTCCCAGTAGTGGTC
>LVBU01000535.1 GCA_001603185.1 Thermotogales bacterium Thermo_02
GGCCGGTATGAGATAACCATATGCAGTTGCTGTCTCTCTTGACCTTCTGTTCATAGACTATGATACCTCTTTAAAATAAGTAAGGGTGCGGGATTCCTTTCCCACACCCTTCTGCGGGGACGTTTCTACTTCCTCATTATAGCGATCTTTTCTCTTATCGCTTCTACAAGCTGGTCGAGAGTTTCCTTCGCCGGCTGCTTCTCATTGTATATTATCTGAAGCGCGTCTGACCAGGCTGACCACACACTCGACATTTCGGGTATGTTTGGCATAGGCGAACCGAGAGAGGCCTGTGTCGCCCAGGCTTTTATCATGTCATCTTCCCTGATCTCTTCGGTTTCCAGAACATCGTTTCTCGTTGGAGTGAGCTGTGTCTTTAGGGCGAATTCCTTCATGTTCATAGAACTCGTAAGGTACTTCGCAAGTTCAACCGCGTCCTCTCCGTTCTTTGAGTATCTGTTGATCCCAACAAACTGGACGCCAAGAAACGGTCCGGGATACTCGCCGTTCGGAAGCTGCGGAATTGCAGCAACACCGTAGTCAATGCCGAGTTCTTCGAGATTCTTTATTACCCATGGTCCGTTAATCTGAAGAGCCGCGAGTCCCTGCTCGAAAGTACCCGTGGAGAAACCGTGCTGTGTGCTTCTGTCTCTCATGGACTGGGGGAAATACCCCTTATCGAAGAAGTTCTTCAGAAAATCGACTGCCTTCAAAGTGCCTTCATTGTTCATGCCGATATCGTCGACATCATATTGTCCGTCTTTCCAGCCGAAAATGTAGCCACCAAAGCCGCTGATTATTCCGTACATATGATAAGGTTCCGCTGCCGGGAAGACTAGACCATACTTCCCCTCGAGCTTCATTCTGTCCATTATTTCGACGACATCTTCCCAGGTCTGAGGAGCGTTCTCGACAAGTGCTTTGTTATAGACGAGAGCGACTGATTCAACAGACATAGGAAAGCCGTACACTCCACCTTCATAAGTGACTGCTTGAACGGTAGATTCGAAGAACGGGTCAAGCTCTTCGCCCATCTCCAGGAGATTCAAGAGAAGCCCCTGGTTTGCCCATTTTCCCACTATATCGTGTGGCATCGTCGCAATCACATCCGGACCCATCCCCAGCGGGGCGGCCATCTGAAGCTTCGTGTCGAGATCGGTTTGATCGGGAATCGATACAAGCTCGACTTTGCTTCCGGTCTCAGATTCAAAGCTTCGTATCATACCCTCCAGCGCCTGATAGGCTGCCATTTCTTCCTTATAGACCGTCCACACCTTCAGATTACTCTTTCCAAGTCCCATAACACTCAAAAAACATACCAGCAAAACCAATGCTACAAAAGACTTTTTCAAAACTAACTCTCCCTTCTGTTTGATTTTCTTTCAACGTACTCAGGCAGAAGAACCTCTGCGCTCCTAACCATCGATGGAGCTTCAATTGCCTCTATAATACGCCTTGCGGCAAATTCACCCATTTTCTCCACAGGTTGTGCTATCGTGGATATTCCTAGAGCTTCCGAAAACTCGAGATTATCGAAACCGATAAGCGAATAATCTATTCCGGCGAGCTTCTTGTTTGCTGAGGCTCCCTCGATAAACCCTCTGGCGAGTATATCCGACAGACAGAACACCGAGAAATCAGAATAGAGCGTGGATAGCTCAAAGCCCTTCTTGTATGCAAGCTCCCATTCAAGGATGATGGGAATCTGCTCAACACTCTCCCGTGGAATCCCCCTCAGCTCTATTCCCTCAAGGAAACCTTCAACCCTGTCTTCGAACACCCGACTCGAAAACTGTTCATCGCTCTCGTAACCGCCGACGATAAAGACTTTGGAGGCTGGTGTGATTTGCAGCTTTTCGGCCGCCATCAGCCCGCCCAGCCGATTATCTATGTAAACACAGTCATAGACCTCGTCGTGGGTATCTACCATCATTAGGGGTTTCGTAACGGGTAATCCCTTTGAACCGAAGAGACCCTGAAGAGAAAGTGAAGCGATTATCATGCCGTCGGTATGATAAAGGTAATGAAAGGGATCGGAAAATCTCGAGAGTCTTTCCCGCGAAAGCATTGGAAAGAGAATGCTATCATAGCCATATTTTGAGAGGAGTGAATCGATAGAGTTCACGAGTCTCGCCTGAAACTCTTGCCCTATGGTCGGGATAATTATCGAAACTAGACCCGTCTTGCCTCGTGAAAGGTTTCTCGCGTAAAGGTTTGGCTGGTAGTCCAGTTCCTTCATGGCGTTCAACACCCTCTCCCTGTTCTTGTCCTTCACGGTCGAATCATTGTTCAGAACCTTTGAAACCGTTCCTGTGCTGACTCCGGCCAGCCTCGCTATATCTGAAATCGTTGACATGGGATCACCTCAATAGTAATATGAATCGGTTCATTCTGAATCGATTCATATTCTAACAATCGGTTACTCTAAATCAAAATCCGTCTATGCGCTCTCTGCTTTGACCAGATGAGATTAATGGCGTTTAGAAGTAAAATGCTTTCTCTTTCTTCAGATTACGACATATAGT
>LVBU01000536.1 GCA_001603185.1 Thermotogales bacterium Thermo_02
AATCATGGCCATCTGTTATAGTATTCGAGAAGGGTACAGAACAGAGATCAGAGCGGGGGGAGACTATGTTTTTGAGAATGCGGAGATACGAGAACGAGGGCGATTACTGGAGAATCCGGGACTTTCTTAGGGATGTGATGAAGCTAAACGGGCTGCGCGAGCTGTCATGGCACGTGGCGAGGCTCGACTACTGGCGCTGGCATGTCATGGAGAATTGCCTTGGCTGCACTGCAATCGACAATCAAGTGTATCTCTGGGAAGATGAGTCCGGTGAACTGGCGGCTGTAATTAACTGCGAAGGTTTCGGTGAAGTCCACTTTCAGGTCCACCCGAAATTTGATTCCGTTGAACTTGAGGAGAGAATGCTTGATGTAGCCCAGGAGAATCTCTTCATAACCGATGAGAGTGGAAAGAAGAAGCTCTGTGTCTTCACAGATTCGCAGGATTCGCTGAGAATTGATGTTTTGAAGAGAAGGGGCTATATAAAGGGCGATTGGCCGGAACACCAGCATCGCAGAGATTTAGATAGTCCCATAAAGACGGTAGCACCGCCGGAAGGCTTCGAAATACGCTCTTTGGGCGATCTGAACGAGCTGCCTTCAAGAAGCTGGGCCTCGTGGAGGGCCTTCCACCCCGATGAACCCGACAATAAGTATGAAGGCTGGGAATGGTATCTGAATATCCAGAAACAGCCACTATACAGGCGTGATCTTGACATAGTCGCCGTTGCTCCGGACGGAGGGATCGCCGGGTTCTGCACGGTCTGGTTTGACGACGTGACCCGAACGGCCTGCTGCGAACCGGTCGGAGTCATGCCCGAGTATCACAAGAAGGGTCTTGGCAAGGCGATGATAACGGAAGGACTTTACAGAGTCAGGAGAATGGGAGCGGTCCGGGCCTTCGTCGGGGGCTATTCTTCTGCCGCAAATGCTCTTTACGATTCTGCCTTATCGCCCCAATGCGACTTCAATGAACCTTGGTCGAGGGAGTACTGACCGGAAACGGGATTCGATAGAGTATTGCATGCAACTTTCAGAGAGAAATCTATTTTCGGAGATAGTATCCCTTTAGCGTTCAAGTGTTATCATTGCTCATGGAGGCGATGAATTGATAAAGTTCTTTGCAGACTGGCTCTCATCGATGGGGTTGAAGAGTTCTCTTGATGTTATCTTTGCAAACATTATCGTGGTTGCGATAGTTGTTGCACTCGCCTTTGTATCGAAGCTGCTTTTCATGATAATCGTAGTGAAGCCGATTGAGATAATAATCAAGAAATCGCCAAATAAGTGGGATGACCTGCTTGTAAAGCACCACGTCTTCAACAAACTCTCACTGATGGTTCCGGCTATTGTTATCGTCTCGTTCGCTCCAGTATTTCCCGTAGTTCAGGAATTGATAAACAGAACGGTGACTGCCTATCTGATCTTCATAGCGGCCCTCGTAATCGATGCTATTCTGGACGCCATAACCGATGCTTACCAGCATCTGGAAGTATCCAGGGACAAACCGATAAAGAGCTACATAACGGTTGTGAAAATAATGATGTATATAGTGATCAGCGTGATCGTTATTTCCATACTAACCGATACATCTCCCTGGGGTATTCTGAGCGGTATCGGCGCGCTGACAGCGATACTTCTGGTGATATTCAGGGATTCTCTCCTGGGTCTTGTAGCAAGCGTGCAGATATCCAAGAATCATCTGGTGAGTATAGGGGACTGGATAGAGGTCCCAAAGTATCAGGCGGACGGGGACGTCATAGACATCACCCTAACAACGGTGAGAATACAGAACTGGGACAAGACGATTACTACGATTCCCTCATATGCATTGATATCTGAATCGTTCAAAAACTGGAAGGGAATGGTTCAGGCCGGCGGACGCAGGATAAAGCGTTCTGTATATATTGATATGTCAAGCATTCGGTTCATGGATGATGAACTTTACGAAAGGTTGAGCAAGATCTATCTGCTTCGACCTTATCTGGATAGCAAGAAGAAAGAGATAGAGGAGTACAACAGAAAGAGCAACGTAGATCTAGCCGAACCGGTAAATGGAAGAAGAATGACTAACATCGGCACCTTCAGAGCTTATTTGAACGCGTATCTCAAGAATCATCCGGGCACAAACAAGGACCTGATAATTATGGTCAGGCAACTGCAGCCGACGGATGCCGGTCTGCCTCTGGAAGTGTATGTGTTCAGCAAAGATACGTCATGGGTTAACTATGAGTCTCTGCAATCGGACATCTTCGATCATATACTTGCGACTGTTCCTCACTTTGGCTTACGTGTCTTCCAGAACCCCACCGGGACCGATATGCGATCGCTTGGCAGGGGTAGCACAGTTTAATCATGCATCCTTCTTTTCGCCTCTTCAGAGATCCAGTTTTCTCAGGTCAGTGGTAGTTCTATGCAAGTCGATACTCCGGGCTCGTCTCCTCCGACGTTCTCAAGCCAGACTTTTCCACCGTGAAGTTCGATTATCCTCTTGGTTATATGAAGACCAAGACCATTTTCACCACCCTTTCCCTTCGTAAAGGGCTCGAAGAGCTCTGCGAGTTTTTCCTCTTCGAGAAGAGGTCCGTTGTTTTTGAACTTTATTATCAGAGTCGAGTTCTCGATGCTCAGTTCCATCTCTATCTCGATCAGATTGTGCGCATAACGGATCTGGTTTGTGAGAATGTTTTCTATCGCAATCGATAACTGGTCTTCATTCACGTTCAGTGCTAGCTCCTTCAGGCTCAGCTCCCAATCGACATCCTCTCTCTGATAAGAGAGTCTGCTTACAGTGTCTTCTATCAGCTCGGCAATTTCGACCTCTTCGGTTTCCAGATTGTGTCTTGACAGATGCTCCAGTCTGGTGATAAAGAGTAGATCTCTAACACGCCTCTCCATACGCTGAATTTCCCGGTCGATGACATCTATAGTACTGTCGAGGCTGCCCCCGGGGTATATTCCGTCTTTTATCGCTTGTGAGTAACTCCTTATAACCATGACCGGTGTCTTGAGCTCATGCGATATGAATTGAAGCATAGCCTGCTGTTCCTTGTCTTGCTCGCTCAGGCTTTTGCGCATCATCTCCATCGCATTTGCCAGCTCTCCGATTTCGTCTTTCCTGTCGATAGATATTGACTTATTCCAGTCCCTTGCGGCAATAGAGAGCACGTCTCCGGATAGCTTCTTCAACGGCTTGGTCAAATATCTCGAAAAGAGCACGGCGGCCAAAAGGCTGAGGAGGGCGGCAAAGACCATTACCAGAAAAATCTTCGAAAATAGTGTCTCCGTGAGCCTGTTCTTGTAAGTGTCCCACATGTAAGAGATCACGGTCATGTCTCTTCCCACAACTTGAGTTGACTGAACAACATAGAAGAGCATTCTTCTGCCTGTGTTTATCTGATAGCGCTTTGTGGCTTCTACCTGTGTTTGAGCATTGTGTAGGATCTTCTCGAGCATAGGGATTATATCTGGCGGAAGAGTCCCGCTGATTGGCACTTCGGTGATTGCAGGATCCGTTTGAGAGCTACCCTTCTCTGACTTAGCGCCTTCTACACCCGCATTTGTCGAAGAAGGCTTCAGGCTCCTGTAAAGCTCTTCGAGGAGTCCGAATTGATTGTCCAGTATTATCACATGACCGACGTCACGGATACTGCGAAGATCGGAGAGGTCGAAGTTTCTGATCATCACCGCTCCACCCTGGAATTCCGTGAGCTTTATGGTCTGGGCATACTCGATAGTCTGATACACTTCGTCGGTGAAAAACTCCCTTATTGACCATCTGAAGACCACGCTCAAGACTATAAAAAGCGAAAGCAAAACCACTGCAAAAAGCAGCCATATCTGACTTGAAAGGCCAAATCTCTTCATTACAATATCACGCTCTTATATCCAAATCCATAAACGGTCTCGATTTTGAATTCGGGCATCTTTCTTCTCAGGCGCCTTACGAGATCATCTACGGCTCTATCGCTTCCAAAGTGATCGTTTCCCCATATTCTGTCGAGTATCTGCTCTCTGGAGAAGGACTTTCCCCTTCCCTTCACAAAGAGAAGCAGCAGCTCGAATTCCATTGATGTCAGTTCTATGTTCTCGACCTTGACCCCGTCTTCCAGGCTGACCACTCTTCTGTCTTCGTCTATCGTATAGGGTGGACAGGAGATAATCTCTCCGGCATGGTGAATGCGATCCAGGATCTTCCTGACCCTTATTACCAGCTCTCGCGGGAGAAAGGGCTTTGGCATATAATCGTCGCTCCCCATCTCCAGTCCGACCACCCTATCGATGTCTTTGTCTCTTGCGGATATGAAAATGACGGGCGTGGTTCTGTCAAGCTTCTTTATCTCGCGCAGTAACTCGAATCCATCTACTCCGGGAAGCATAATGTCCAGTATCCAGAGATCGGGCGAATCATCCACTTCCTCCAGAGCTTCATTGCCGTCGAGAAAGGATTTGACTTCCCAGCCTTCCTTCTCCAGATAGGAGGTCAGTACATCATTCAGGCTCTTCTCGTCTTCGACCAGGTATATTCTTACCGGCACTTCTATCACCTCTACTCCGTTCTCGATCTACACGTCCGTTCAAGCCTCTCCAGAGAACTACTCTCTACTAGAGTTTACCAAAAGTCATCAAAGGCCAAAAGCAAAAAGGCATGAGTATTATCCAGAGAAACCGGACCGCTACTTACCTTTTATTCTGGCGGTCCGGCCGTTTGAGCCAAAGTTCTAATGGGGGTTCTCATTGAAGGGGTTTCGTATTGAGAGTTAACTGTCTTCCTCTGTAACATGGCCTCTGTTTCTCATCAATCACTCCCTTTCACAATCGCTTCGCTGGTGCCTAGAATCTATGTAATACGGACATTGATACTATCTCTTACCTTTCTCC
>LVBU01000537.1 GCA_001603185.1 Thermotogales bacterium Thermo_02
AGTATATCTATTACCGGAGCCGCAATAAAGGGTGTGATAAGGGACTATACCAGAGAGGCCGGAGTCAGGCAGCTGGACAGAAGCCTCTCGAAGATAATCAGAAGGGCGACTTTGAGAATGGCCGAAGGAGCGGAGAAGATAACCGTCGGGGTTAAGGAACTAGACAGCTTTCTGGGAATTCCTCTCTTCAAGGACAGCGACTTCCGCAAGAAGCCAGAGATTGGAGTAGCCACGGGGCTGGCCTGGACTTCTGTGGGAGGAGAGATTATGTACATAGAAGTGCTGCCCGTTGCGGGAAAGGGTAAGACGATTATTACGGGTCAACTTGGAGAGGTAATGAAGGAGTCTGCCCAGATTGCAACCACTCTGGCCAGAAGACTCTGCGAAGACGGAAAGTATACAGAGATATTCGAGAAGAAGGACTTCCATATCCACGTCCCCGAAGGGGCCGTACCGAAGGACGGACCAAGCGCAGGTATAACTCTTACCACGGCTATAGTATCGGCGGTTACCAGGCGAAAGATAAGGAACGACGTTGCCATGACCGGCGAGATAACTCTCAGGGGAAAGGTTCTTCCGATCGGCGGTCTCAAAGAGAAGCTGATGGCGGCGTATCGTTCTCATATGAGGGCAGTTATCATCCCTCTTGCCAATAAGAAAGACCTTGAGAAGGTACCCGACGAGATAAAGGCGAAACTGGACTTCGTCTTTGTTGAGGATATAGGAGAGGTTCTGGATAAAGTGCTTCTCGATAGCGGTGATTGATGATAAAGAGCGTTGAGCTGAACAAAACGGTATTCAAGAAGGGTAATTATCCTGTACCTCTTACCCGGGAGATTGCATTTTCCGGCAGATCTAATGTCGGGAAATCGTCGCTTCTCAATGCGCTTTTCGGGAGAAGACTGGCAAAGATAAGTTCGACTCCTGGAAAGACGAGATCTATAAACTTCTATACAGTGAACGGAGAGATCTATTTCGTTGATCTTCCCGGTTACGGCTACGCCAGAGCGTCCATGAAAGAAAAAGAGAAATGGGAGTCGCTTATACTGGATTACTTCGATACGCGAAAGAACATTTCGTTGATGACCGTATTGATGGACAGCCGGCACCCATTTCAAGCCGTAGACCGGCAGATGCTAGACTGGGTAGTCCATTACTCGGTACCCTTCGTCGTTGTCCTTACAAAGGCCGACAAGCTCTCGCGAAATCAGCAGGCGATTACTGTGCGATCCGTCAAGAAGGAAATCGCTCTCTGGGGTTCTCCTCCGGTTCTCATGGTCTCAGCCGAAAATCGCCAGGGTATTGAAGAGCTGTTGAGTCTGTTGTTGTGACAAGAGATCGCTGACTCGACAGGCAAACGTCGTAGTTATCAGTCTGTTCCTGAATGCTCCAAGAAAACAGATCCCGGACCTAAACCGGGATCTGTTCTTAGCGAAGACCGGAAAGCCTCTAGCGTTTGCCGCTCCTTACGAGATTGACTCCCAGATGTCTCCAACTGACTTTACCCATGGGGAAGCATACTACAGGTTAGTCGGGTTTCTTCTTTGTTCAGCTATTTTCTTCAATTATCTTTCTAAACTTCTCAGCGCTCGGTCTCGCTTTTAGCTCCATCGTATCCTGAATCGTCTCATAAAGGCCGAATTTCATTGAATAGCCCTCTCTCCACTCGAAGTTATCCATAAGAGACCAGTATAGATACCCGAATACCTTTGCGCCCTTCTTCATGGCTTGTGCGAGAGAATCCAGAGCCGTTTCGATGTATTGATATCGTTTTGAATCTGTGGCGTCTGCTATACCGTTTTCTGTGATCATTATTGGCATCGAGTAACGCCTACTCATTTCAACAACTACCTTCTTCAGTCCCTGTGGATAGAATTCGTAGCCCATATCGGTCTTATCGAACTCGCTGCCGTTTTCGATCCTGGGAAGGGGTCTGGCAAACCTTACGAAGGTACGGGTGTAGTAGTTGATCCCGAGAAAATCGAGTTTTCCCTTCAACTCTGGTGCGGGCTCTCTCTTTCCAAGAGGTCTGGCGATGTGGCCAAGCTTCAGCGAATCCACAAAGGAGTAGTTGTAGAGCTTTCCAAGGAAGGCAGAGGAGATGCAATCTCCCGGATGCCATCTTCTGGCTGGCAGAAAGGGCATCACGTTCAGAGCGATGCTCACCATCGAAGTGGGCTTTACACTCTTTATGGTATCGTATGCCAGTGTATGGGCAAAGAGGAGGTTTTTCAGGACGCATCGGGCTCTCTCCATATCTTTGACCTCCGGCGGCCATTCACCCATAAGGTATGACATAGAAGCGTAGACATTTGGCTCATTTATTGTTATCCAGAAGTGAACCAGATCTTTGAGTTCTTTCACGACCGTCTCGGTGAACCTTTTGAAGTAATCGAGGTTCTCTCTTCGCTCCCAGCCTCCCAGATTTGCAAACCATTGGGGTAGAACGAAGTGGTTGAGAGTGATAATAGGTTGAATTCCGTATTGAAGAAGACTCTCCGTAAATCTACGATATCTCTCAAGGACCGTTTTATCGAACTTGTCTTTCACCGGCTCTATTCTTGCCCACTCCAGCGAATACCTGTATGCCTTGACCTTCAACTCCTTCAATATCTCAAGATCGCGTTCCAGATTATTCCAGCTTCCGCACGCACGATCTGAGGTGTCGCCGTTTCTGACCTTTCCCTTTCTCTCCCATTCGTACCAGTCAGAGTGTGTATTCTCTCCTTCGATCTGATGACCGGCTGTCGAAACGCCCCACAAAAAACCATCGGGAAAAGATTTCATCGTATTAATCTTCCTCCTTTGAGTTATCTGGATAGATCGATTCAAAACCTATTATAATCTTGTAGGGATGAAAAACCAAAGGAGTTGGCACGAAGGGGGAGCATGAATTGAGAGTATCGGTCGCTGGAAACATCAATGTTGACATAAGTGCTTTGATATCTCCCAGCACTAATAGCGAGGAAAACAGAATACAAGACCTCACGTTGTCTCTTGGGGGCAGCGCCGCTAATACGGCGGTAACTCTGGCTCGTCTAAGAAGAGAGATATTCCTCCAGGGTGCCGTTGGCGACGACAGGTTTGGTGAGGATCTACAGGTGGCTCTCCGCAAGAAGGGCGTGAGGACCGAATATGTCAGAGTCTTTGAGGGGAAGACGGGAATGTGTTTTTCGGCAATCGAAAAATCTGGCGATAGACATCTCTTCACATACAGGGGGGTAAACGAGTCCTACCAGGATATCGAAGAGGGTTTCGAGTTCTACCACTTTGCGGGAATGAGCACCTCCCAGCTGGAGAGTATTCTCTCAAGTCTGGGTTCTGTGAGATTCTCATACAATCCGGGAGGGATAGTCACTTTCGAGAGACCTGAAGAAGTCTCTAAAATAGCTTCTAGAGCTGAGGTTCTCTTCTTGAACGAAGTCGAGTGGGAGTTTTTGAAGAGTCAGCTTAAGAGAGAGAGGCTTACCGTCATCACTCTTGGAAAGAATGGCTCGAGAATCGAAGGCGAGTGTTCTGCGAGTTCTTACAAGGTGGAAGTAGTGGATACCACAGGTGCCGGAGACGCCTTCAATGCAGGTTTTATTCACGCTTACCTGAAAGAAAACTCCCTTCTGCACTGCCTTGAACTGGGTAATCTACTTGGAGCTCTCACGGTTTCACAAGTAGGAGCAATTCCAGATGTATCGTACAAGGATATAGTTGATTATGCTAAAGAGATG
>LVBU01000538.1 GCA_001603185.1 Thermotogales bacterium Thermo_02
GGAGAGCAGTCTCGTGACTGAGACTGCTCTTAGTTTGAGCAACTTCTCACTTTCTTTACCTGGCAAGGTTCTCCTTGACGACGTAACTCTTTCAATAGAAGCGGGAAGAGTTGCTCTTATATACGGACCTAGAGGAAGCGGAAAATCCGCTCTTATGAGGAGTTTTACTCATTTGAACGAGGAGATCTTCGACGGAGTCACCTCTTCGGGTTCGATAAGTTTCTTCGGGAAAAATGTAATGGATATAGATAGAAAGTGCATGAGGCAGAGGGCAGCATATGTCGATACTACTTTTCTTGAGGCACTTTCCAATTTTGCGCTTCTCGATTTCTTTAGATTTCTTAAGGGGAAGCATTTCAGGTTTGAAGACTTCTCAGACTCAGAACTCGACCTGATGGATGAACTCGGGTTGCTGGATCTTCTCGTTCTTAAGAGTAATACTTCTCTGAAAACGATTGCTCTCTCGAAAAAGGTAAAACTTCTAATCTTCTCAACACTCACAAGAAAGCCCGAAGTAATTATGCTTGACAATGTTCTGGATCATCTGGATGATGAGGTTTGTACAGAAGTGAAGAACATTCTGCTAGAGATGCGCAAGAAACTTACGATAATCATATCATCAAGATTAGCCTTAAGGCTTATGGATATTGCCGATTTGTTGATTGTTCTCAAAAGTGGTAAAATCTTATATGAGGGGAGTCCGGAGCTCTTCGTTCTTCACAATCTTTGAGTCAAAGTCACCGGAGGTGAAACATGGACGTCCTTACAATTACCCTTAACCCTGCTCTTGACAGGGAGATTATTGTTGAGAATTTCACTGTCAATAGCTTTCATAGGGTCAAGAATCCTTCATACTCCAAGATGGATCCCGGCGGAAAGGGAATAAATGTATCCGTTATACTTTCGGGTATTGGTGTGAAGAGTGTTGCCATGGGATTTTTGGGTGGCAATATAGGGAAAGTCGTTGAAGAGAAGCTCAGGGCAACGAGCGACCTTATCACAACTGCCTTTGTTCACCTTGAAGAAGAGACCAGGGAAGACATTGCGATAGTTGACCCTTTGCAAGATACAATAACTGAAATTAACTCGTCTGGGCCAAGCGTTAAACAGGACGATTTGAGAATGTTGATTCGCAGGCTGGATGTTACCCTCTCCAGAGTTAAACATGTAGTGATCTCTGGAAGCATCCCAAGAGGGGTGGAAAAGGAAATATACAGCGTAATATGTAGAAAAGTCATAGAAGCGGGCAAGCTCTCCTATGCCGAGGCCATCGGTCCGGCTTTTGAGATCGCCGTTGATTCGGGTCTAGTATCTGTGGCCAGGCCTGATTTAAGAAGCAGGAGCATCCTTTTTGGACAGAGTCTGGTAGAGTTGCAAGATCATGTCGACGCAGCAAAATACATCGTATCTAGAGGAACAAGACTTGCAGTTCTATCATACGCAATAGAAGGGGACGTGATTGCTACAACAGATGGTGTATGGCTCTATAAAACGAAAAGTCATATAGAGAGATCACATCTTCTCGGCACCGGAGACGCATTTATGGCAGGGTTGGTCTATTCCATGATGCAAGAT
>LVBU01000539.1 GCA_001603185.1 Thermotogales bacterium Thermo_02
CGCTCAAGCGGGGATTAAGATCAAGAGCGGAAGAGCGAAGAGATCATCGAGAGTACGAGATTGAGAGAGAGGGCGAGACGGAGGAGAGAGGGGAGAGAAATCTGAAGAGCGAAGAGACCTTGATCTTCACACCTCTAACCTCATACCCCTTACCTCTGATCCACCTCGTCGTCCTGAGCGAAGCGAACTCTCGATCTCTCTCTCCACTCTCCACTCTCCACGGTTCTCAAGAGGACTCTCGACAATGCTCTTTCTCTCGGTAGCGGTCGGTCTCTTACCGGCTCTTACCAACAACCTACAACGCACAACCAACAACCGATCTTCGGAGGTATAATCTAGTTAACCTGTATCTTCAAAGCATAACGACTCGGGTGTTGAGGTGGAAGCATGACGGATAGCGGCAGAAAGCAATCTCAAGCAGCAACTGAGAAAGAGAACGTTCTCGACAAACTCGATGGACACGATGCTCTTCTTATACTGAAAGCTTTGGCCAGCGAAGATCAGAGCATCGCAAAACGCATCGAACAGATCGCGTTGGAATACCTGCGCAACGTGGACGTCGAAGACATTGCTTCTCAAGTGTACTCTACGCTGGAAAGCCTTGAAGTAGAGGATCTCTGGGACCAGTCAGGCGGTACGAGGTACGGGTATGTGGAACCGTCTGAAAGAGCGTGCGAAATGTTTGAAGAGGCTTTAGAAACATTCACAGATGAGCTGAACAAATATCTTGACCTTTCACTGGACAAAGAGGCGAAAAACTACTGCATGGGTATCCTAAAAGGAATAGACCGGTTCAACAGGGAATCAAGAAACCAGTTCAAAGACTGGGCCGAAGATGCTCCATTTGAGCTTTCCGAAAGGATCCTGGATGACTGGAAGAAGGCCTGCAAAACGCCTGAACTCATGCAGGAGATGGAAGACTTCGTCGAACGGGATCTAAGAAGTTGAATTAACTTAACCCCGGGGAGGCCTCTGTCGCTTTGCCCAAGGCCTTCCGGCTGCTCCCGTCTTTGTCTTCTCAAGATCGTTAATTGGATAGGAGAGTATCTTATTCCCTCCACGGTTTTTCTTAAAGACTCTCGATTTGTACATGGTATTGACTATATTTATGATAGAATAACGAAACGCTATTAAGCATATCGACTGATTATATGGC
>LVBU01000540.1 GCA_001603185.1 Thermotogales bacterium Thermo_02
ATATATAGAGGAAAATTCTCTCTTTTAAAAGTTTTGTTTCATAAATAATAAAAGTTAGCTATTCAAAGCATCTCTTGGTATAATGTATCAAGGCATTCTTCAGGTGGGTTTGAAAAGCTTTACCATTTATGTCTGTTTTGGATTTCGGGGATGGTCTGTTTTGAGGATTTATTTATCTTTTGTCATTGCGTTGGTCGCAGTGGTCGTATGTGCCTACAATACTTATCCACTACCAGTAATCGAAGAGCCTCTATTGATGACGGTCTGGGGATACAGTCCTGAAATCAACACTGTCAATTACTTTTGCGGTTCTCTGTTTGTTCCGCGAGACTACGTCACCGATGTAACCGTCGAAGAATCTCGAAAAGGGGCTGGTTACGGACTCGATTCAGACGACAGCAGCGGAGAGTTCTACAGATTCTACACGAGAGGAACTCCTTACAGGTCTCTCGTCGTGCTCGCTGGAAGTGCAGTGGATAGTTCGAAGGAAGACATTGACAGGATAGAAGAACTCGCGGTCTATATCAAGAGTGAACAGGGTATGGTCATGATCATAGATGTCGATACAGAGGGAATGCGTGATGGACCCATAAAGAAGGAATTTGCAAGGCGCTTGATTCCCTTAACTGATATTATAATTCTCGCCGAGAGCCCGATTAGCAATTATGTTTCTGCTCTTGAAGGCCATTCGCTTTTCGTTTTGGAGCTTCCCATGATAATCGATCTCCTGGCCATTTTCGAGAGAGACTTCGGTGGGGGCAGATGTTGTGATTGATGGAGGTATTGGATGCGTAGATTTCTTGCTATTGTTTTCATCTGCTTTGCGATAGTTCTGAACGCGGAACTGATTATAACGAATTCACTTTCATTTGGAGGAAACGGCGATGATGTCGGAAACGATATTATCGTGCTCGCCGATGGAAGTATTGTAGTTGCCGGTTATACCTCTTCAACGGAGGGCCTATTCTATTCGAAGAATGGTCAAGAGGACTTCCTTATAGCGAAATTTGATGACGACCTGAACCTCCTCTGGTGGAAGGCATATGGAGGGAGCAGGAGGGACATAGCAGAATCGATTGTTCAGTCGAAAGACGGAGGTTTTGTGGTTGTCGGATTGACGGAATCCTCCGACGGTGATGTCTCTACAAGCGATAGGCTTGGCGATTTCTGGGTGATCTGCCTCTCACCGGAGGGCGATCTCCTTTGGGAAGAGACATTCGGTGGCAGTTCGCAGGATCATGCGTACGATGTGATTGTGAGTCGCGAAGAGAGTATTATAGTTGCCGGCTACACCAGATCGAATGACGGTGACGTGATAGGTCACGTCTGGGGCGAAGACTTCTGGATAATCGAGTTGAGTTTTACCGGCGAGCTCATAAGGCAGTGGACGATAGATGGCGGAAACAATAACGAAGATCTGGCTCGAAAGCTAATTCAGCTGGAAACCGGAGAGATATACGTAACTGGATACTCGGCTTTCAAAGACGTTGGAATAAGCTGCAACTACGTCAATGTCCAGGCTGCGATCGCGTGTATCGACAATGAAGGCAATCTCTCCTGGTACTTAGATTACGGCGACAGGTTTCACGAAAGCGCTTATGATCTTATCTTCGATCAGGGCAATTTGATGATAGTAGGAGAAATGGACGCTGGAACATCTATGTTCTCTAGTGGGCTGGGTGGCAAAGATTTCTGGATTCTATCAATCGACCTGGATGGCGAAGAACTATGGAGTAAAGAATACGGCGGCACGCTAACAGATACCGCCCGAAGCATAAACCGAATTGGAGAAAACAGATTTGCTGTGGCCGGTTATACGACATCCAGAGACATCAACGTAAAAGGAAGCCGCGGAATGAACGACGGCTGGATTATTGTTGTAGATTCTGCCGGGAAACTGCTTGAGGCAAGAACAGCAGGCGGATCGGGCGACGACTTGATATTCGCATCTGCTCTTGAGAGTGGTCAAGCTTATTTCGCCGGATATACAACGTCTACCGATGGTGATCTCGAGATCAATGCCGGCGGAAGAGATCTGTGGATTCTTTCAGTTTCTATATCTAAATAGGGTCTAACGACCTTAAATCCGGGGTAAATCCCCATAAATTTTTGTAGGGAGGGGTTTCAATTGCGTAAGATCATGTTAGTCCTGATCGCGGTTATTGCAATCGTGAGTATCGGTTGGGCCTGTACCACGATCATCGTCACGAAAGGCGCTTCCGTTGACGGTTCAGTCATGACGAGCCATTCTGCAGATTGTGCACACTGTGATTTCAGGTACGTTTATGTTCCACCTGCGGACTATGAACCCGGTTCAATGATGGCAGTTTATCCGTTCAGGGAACCTTATCCACGTCATGTTGGTAAGGACAGGGGTCCGACATATGACGATCCTAATTTCACTCCCGATGAACCTCTCGGATTCATCCCTCAGGTAGAACACACATTCGGTTACTTCGATGCAGTTTTCGGAGTCATCAATGAACACCAGTTGGCAATCGGTGAATGCACATGTTCTGCTAAGGTCTATGCTCAAGCGGTTGCTGGCGAATGTATTTTCGACGTTGCAGCTCTTTCGAGAGTTGCCATGGAAAGATGTACTACCGCGAGAGAAGCTGTTGAACTCATGGGCGCTCTGGCAGTCGAGTATGGTTACTATGGCTGGGGAGAAACGCTCACAATAGCAGATACTGAAGAAGCATGGGTCTTCGAAATCTGTGCGACACCTGACAAGAAGAGCGCTCTCTGGGCAGCCAAGAAGGTTCCAGACGGCCATGTCTTCGTTGAATCCAATATGTTCAGGATAAGAGACCTCTATCCCAACGACCCTGACATAATGTTCTCTCCGAACCTGATTCAGGTAGCGACAGAAGCCGGCTGGTACAACCCCGACGAATGTCCTCCGGACCAGCCAATCGACTGGATGGCAACGGTAAGTACCGGCGAATATTCCTTCCCTTACTACAGTCTCAGAAGAACCTGGAGAGTTCTTGACAGGGTAGCCCCCTCTCAGGGTTTCTCTCCTTGGGTAGAAGACAGCTTCACAAGAGCCTACCCGTTCTCAGTCGTTCCCGACGAGAAGCTTTCTGTAGCCGATGTAATCGATCTCTTCAGGGATCACTACGAAGGAACGGAATTTGATCTGACTCAGGGACTCGCAGCCGGACCATTTGGCAATCCTAATCGCTACTCCGGTTCCAGCAAACTGATTAAGGGTAGCTGGGAAAGAGCCATCTCGATCTTCAGATGCGAATATGTCTTTGTTTCACAGTCAAGAAGCTGGCTTCCCGATCCGGTCGGTGGAGTCGTATGGTGGGGTCCTGCCGCGCCACAGGAAGCTGTTCTGGTTCCAATGTATTGCGGAATAACGGATGTTCCATATGCCTATGACACCGGTAGTCTAAGAGCTTTCGATCGTGATGTGGCAGCCTGGGCGTTCAACTTCATGGGCAACTGGGCCGAGTTGAAGTGGAGTTACATGTATCCCGAGATACAGGCACTACAGAAGAAGATCGAAGGCAAGCTATTTGCAGTTCAGCCGGCGATAGAAGCCGCGGCAGCTATTCTGTATGATATCGATCCCGCTCTCTGTAAGGAATTCCTTACTGATTACGTTGCCGACGTTACGGACAGAGTCATGGCAGAAGTGTGGGATTTCAACGAATACCTGATCACGAAGTATCGCGATGGTTATATCAATATCCCCAATGTCGGTCAATCAGTTGGATATCCTGACTGGTGGCTTAAGGAAGTCGGATACGCCGACGGTCACATATTCGGACCCGACGGATACAAGCAGAAGTAATTTGATTTCGCCTGTCCCCCTTTCGGGGACAGGCTTTCCTTATTTTTTTGTCATGACTGTGAATACAATCTAAGACAGAATAAATGCTGACCGCAAAAGAATACTTAAGGAGGTAGGAAAATGAAGAAACTGATTGTTTTACTAATGGTTCTCTCTTTAGTGTCTGTTTTTGCTCTGGCTGAATCAACGGTATCGCTCGCAGTTCCGGTGGTAATAACCTCGGCCGGTCAGAGCGCCGAAGTTGAAACCGTAAACTATGTGGCGGAAGAAGTCGGCCTGAAGTACGATTACTGCGACATTCTCTCTAAGGATGAGCTAGCTGCCGGTGTGGGCCTTGGTGGAGCGAAGTCAGGTATTGGAAAACATGTCACGACGCTTTCTCCCGATCCGAAAGGTACGAAATTCCAGACTCTTATACTTGCTCTCGGTGCAAGTCTTAAGGGAATGGGAGCTTCGGGTCTTTCCGTCGATACAGAAGTATCCAGACTCAAGAGCCTTATTGAATATGCGAAGGCAAATGAGATTCGAATAGTTGCAGTTGCAATTGGTGGAGACATTCAGAGAGGTCTTCCAGGTAGTCCGATCGAGATCATGATTGATACCGTTGCACCTCACGCTGATGTTTTCATAGTCACAAAGGATTCTAACGGTGATGGAAAGTTCACGAAGGCAGCAGAGGCGAGGAATGTTCCCATTCTCGAAATCGACTCAGCTTTTGATCTTCTCGATACTTTCACGCAGGTATTCGGTTTGTAGTCGATCGGTTGCCGGTTTGAGAGTGCCAATGATCATACCGGCTACCATTAAGGGGGGTAATCACATTGTCAGCTGATGCAATATACATGCAAACGATCATAGCAGGGCTAGTTATGGTTGGAGCCTACGGCCTTGGAAAGTTCCTGAAGTTCTCAACGGAGCTATGTATGTTTGTCGCAGTAATTGGTGGAGCTATTGCCGGGGGAGCGGGATTCGATACTTTCAGGCATATCGCGGAAGGATCCGTAACATACCTCGACATTGGACTAATCTTTGTTTTCGCGACCATTTTCATGAATGTTATCAAAGAATCGGGTGGGACGAATTACATCGTCAGGAAAATTATCGGAACTTTCCATAACAAGAGAATCCTGATGCTTATACTTCTTATGCTTGTCATACTCGTACCTGGAGCACTCACTGGAGCGGGCAGCATCTCCGTTCTGGTCGTAGGAGGAACGGTAGCAGCGGCCCTCAACGCTATGGGACTATCAAAGGTGAGGATTTCTGCACTGATATTCATAGTTGCCGGTTTAAGTGCCGCTGCGCCGCCCGTTAACATCTGGGCTATGATGACCTGCGCCGGGACTGCCATCCCTTACGTCGGATTTACCATGCCGCTTCTTGTGCCCATTCTGATCCTGGGCCTGTTTTCGGTACTGTTTTTTGGGCGCGGTGCCGGGAATATAGATAGAGAAAAGGCGCTTAAAGAGATTCCCGATCCTAAAGGGCTCTCCGGCTGGAGCGTCGGTGTTC
>LVBU01000541.1 GCA_001603185.1 Thermotogales bacterium Thermo_02
GAATAGAGTAAAATACTGATGAAGACAAAATTCGAAGGGCGGTAGTTTGGTGACTAAGTCCGTACAGGAAACCTATGAAAGATTGAAAAGAATAGTAGCTACGAGTGAATCAGAAAGGCTTCCACCTGAACGAAAGCTCAGCGAAAAGATGGATATTAGCAGAAACACTCTGCGCGAAGCGATCAGGATTCTTGAGTTCGAGGGCATTCTTTCCACAAAGATGGGTAGTGGGACTTACATACTGAAGAGGACGGAGATTGATCTGAAGCTTGATTTTCAACTCCAGATCAGACTCGATATCGACTATCTTATTGAGCTTCTGGAAATAAGACGCGGACTGGAAGGCATTGCCATAAAAGGAACTGTTGAGAACCTGGATGAAAGAAGTCTTCACAGGCTAGACTCTCTCTACAGGAAACTTGAGCCCTGGGTAGAAAGTGGAGGCGAAGTACCTTCGGCAGACCGGGATTTCCACGAAGAACTTTACAGACTGTCGAAAAGGAGAATTGCGCCGCAGCTATACCGCAATCTGGAAAGTGCACTTTCCATCTTCTGGGACCACAAATCGATAGACCTTTCAAATCTTGGTTCGCAGACCGGACTGTATCACAGAGAGCTTTTCGACGCAATTCGAACTGGAGATGAAACATCTGCTCTAGTAGCACATAACAGGATTATTGATTCAGTAATCGATGAATTGCTCATCATAAAAAGCAAAGAAATAAAAGGCATCGCAATCTCCGAATAATAAGCCTGTAGAGATCATTAACGCTCCTACTCAGTTTCAACTGCCAGGTAATGAACTTCGATTTACTGCGTTTGTTATATAATTGGTTCAGATATTGATCCAAAATACCAATAACGCTATTATATAAAGGCAGGTGTCTTGATGACTCTTATTCCTGGGAGCTCCAGAAAGAAAAACTTTGCTGAGTTTCGTGAAGTGCTGAAGGGAAACAAGCAGCCCGATCGAGTGCATCTCATTGAGCTCTGGATCGACGAAGAAATGATAAAGGCAGTATACAGACTTCTGGGAAATACCCAATGGAGAACAGATAGAGAGTCGATGGCCCTGCAGCGGCTCACAGTAATGGGACATCTCGGATACGATCTGTGCAACGCGGGAAGCGCTTATCTGAACCTTCCCGTCTTCACGGAAGGCACTGCGAAAAACACTGCCATCCTGAGCGAAGCCGATAGCTTGCGTCACTGGGCCGAAGAAGGCCATGGGATTATCCGAAGCTGGGCCGACTTCCATGCTGTAGACTGGGAGAGTATCATACCCGATCCGGATTTCCTTACCCCTTACAAGAAACATCTTCCGGAAGGAATGAAGCTGGCAGTCGGAGCGACTATGTTCGAGTTCGTTCTGGAAAGGTGGATGGGATATGAGGGGCTGTTCACCTCGATCTACGAGAATCCCGAGCTTGTGGACGCGGTCTTCAGAAGGGTAGGAGACATCGTCTTCGACTTCTACAAATACTACGTGAGTGATGAAGATGTCGGCGTGGTATTCCATGCAGATGACCTCGGTTTCAAGACATCGCTTATGATAAGTCCAAAACTGATAAGAAAATACGTAATATCCTGGACGGAGAGACTGGCGGAGATGGTTCACAGAGCCGGGAAACTGCTTATCTTCCATTCGTGCGGCAGGGTCGAGCAAATACTGCCCGACCTTATTGCGGTCGGCATAGACGGGTTCCACTCATTTCAAGATCTCATAATGCCCATAGCGGAGTTCAGGCGCAGGTACCCGGGCATTGCGGCTCTGGGCGGTGTCGATGTCGATGCGCTTGCCAGAATGAATGAGAAAGTTCTCAGAGAGTATGTCAGGAAGATTCTTGACGAGGTCGCATCTGAAGGTAAATTCGCTCTGGGAGCGGGAAATACAGTGACGAACTATATGCCGGTCGAGAACTACCTAGCGATGGTCGATGAGGCTCAAAGGTTCAATCTCGCTGGAGCGGACAGATGAAGATATCCAGAAGGGCGAGAGAGCTTTTCGATAGGCTTGCGAGGGGCTGGAATACCTGGGATGTTAGGTCTGTGACTTCACATGTCTTTCTCCCTGATGGGCTTGAAATTAATCTTTCAGTCTTTATACCTGACAGTTCAGGTTATAAGAGGGATTTCACATGGGATGAAGTGAAACGCTTTGGAGAACACGCAAAGGACGGCTCTTACTCGGAAATCGAACTCTCTTTCAGTGGACTTGAGTTTAGAGTCGAGACCGCGGCAGACGGTGACGAACTGGTCATGAAAGTGGAAACCCTAAAGGTATGGCCGGGGGCGCACTACGCTCTGGAGATATCCCCTGTCTGGGGAGGCAAACTCTCGATAGAAGACAGGCATAGTGAAATCATTGTCCGCAGTGATAGTCGAACATTCACATGCAGGAGCCTTCAAAAGAGACTTTCCGGCATCTGGAATCCTTGTAGAACGAGCAATCTCACCCACGAAGCAAAAGATATCCTGTACTTCACGGTGAACAGCTCGAAATCAGAAGAAGAGATCGATCGTTTTCTCGATTGCTCGAGGGAGAAGTGGCTTTCCTCTACTGTAACGTCGGACGGAGAAATGGAAAAGGCAGTTGAAGCGATGAGAAGATCGCTCATCTGGAACACAATATACGAACCCCATAACAAAAGGGTAATCACGCCCGTTACAAGAAAGTGGTGCCTCTCTGCGGAACACTTCGGCGACTACGTGCTATTTGGATGGGATACTTTTTTTGCGGCTCTTATGTATGGACTCATAGACAAGAATCTTGCATATGCAAACTTCTTCAGCATGCTGCAGGAGGCCTCTCCAGAGGGCATGATACCGAACTTTGGAGCCGGCAACGGAATGAGCAGAGACAGATCGGAGCCACAGGTAGGCTCGATGTGCGCCTATAAGCTTTATGAGAGATTCCATGAAAACTGGTTTCTGGAAGAGGTTTTCGGGCCGTTGCTCGATTGGAACCGCTGGCGTTTCAGAGAGAGGGACCGGAACGGCGACGGGTTACTTGAACTGGCCTCGGTTCCCTCGGAAGACTCCAACCCGAATGATTGCTGGAAGAACAGATCGGTCGGCGAAAAACAGGGGGCTATGTGGGAATCGGGTCTGGATAATTCTCCGATGTGGGACGATGCTGAATTCGATACGCAAAGCCACTGTATGAAGCTCAGCTATGTGGGATTGAATGCTCTATTGGTTGCCGATTGTGAGTTTCTGGAAGAGATCGCCTCTATACTCGGAAGGGAAAGCGAGAGAAAGGAACTTCGGGCGAGAAGAAAGGCTTTGACGAAACGCATAAACGAAGAACTATGGAGTGAGGAGAGGGGGATCTACCTAAATAAACACTGGGACGGTAGGTTCAGCGACAGTCTTTCTGCGACTCATTTCTATATCTTCCTGGGAAGCATAGCCTCTCAAACGCAAATCAAGAGAATGATCGAAGAACACCTTCTGAATGAGAGGGAATTCTGGGGGGAGTACATACTTCCTACGATATCCAGAGACGACCCTGCATTTCATGATCAATACTACTGGCGCGGAAGGATCTGGGCGCCAACAAATTTCCTTGTCTATGAGGGGTTAAAGCGAATCGGAAGAAGTGACCATGCAGAAGAGCTTGCACTTAAAGGTCTGCGGATGTTCGTGAAGCTTTACGACGAAAAGGGCTATGTGGGAGAGAACTACAATGCCCTTACGGGTGAAGCGTCGGAATCTGGACAGCCTAGTGACAAGTTCTACCACTGGGGCGCGCTTCTGGCATATATGGCTATCGAGACCATGGGAATCGGAAAAAAGTAGAGAGTAGCACATTCATTCCAAAAATCACTCAATGGAATTCGGATAATTGAGAGAAGACTCTCACGAGAGAACGAGAACTCTCTCCTCATCTCGAGCCCTTAGCCAAGAAGTTGGACGCAAAGCGTCGGAACGAAGAGCAAAGCTCTTGGCTCTGGAACGCTCTCCCGTTCTTTCCAAGGACGGCTCTTCTGGACTATCTTATCGCAATCCATCAAC
>LVBU01000058.1 GCA_001603185.1 Thermotogales bacterium Thermo_02
GGTAGGTACATTCTTCCTTATGATGGACTGAATGTACCGTATTATTTGAGCCCGAGAAAGAAGAAGATTGAAGAAGACCCAAAAGAAGAAGTAATCAAAGAAGAAAAGAAACCCGCGAGGAAGAGTACTACAAGAAAGAGACAGACCCCGGTAAAGGCAAAGGAAAAGAAAGAGACTAGCGCAGAAGAAGTTCAGGAAGCAAAGACGTCCGCAAAGACCCCCGAGATTGAAACAAAGCAAAACTCACAGATTGCCGCGAAGGAAGAGCAGACTGTCAGGAGTTCCTCAGAAAGCGAAACGACGATCGATTCTCCCGGACCCGAAGTCCCCGATGAACTGAAGGACGCGATAATAAAAAAGGACAAAGACAATATAAGGGAAGTGGAGATCGACATATCGCAACTCCAGACGATGCCGATAAGAGAGATATACAAGCTCGCCAGGAAGTACGATATACCTGGCTACACTCAGATGGCCAAGAAAGACCTGATCTTTATGGTTTTGAAGGGACAGACCGAGTCTTACGGCTACTTTTTCGATCAGGGAGTATTAGAGATAACAGACGGCGGTTATGGCTTCTTGAGAACTATGGACAACAATCTACTGCCCAGTTCGAATGATATTTATGTCAGCCAGTCGCAGATAAGAAGATTCAACCTCACAAGCGGAGATACCGTTGCGGGTCAGGTTCGCCCTCCGAAAGAAGGGGAGAAGTACTTTGCCCTGCTCAGGATCGAAGCCATTAACCATAAGGCAATAAACTTTGCCGCGGAGAGAATAACCTTTCAGAATCTGACTCCAATCTACCCTGAAGACCAGATTATAACAGAGACCGATTCCCACGTCATGAGCACTAGAATACTGGATCTCTTTTCGCCTATAGGTAAGGGGCAGAGGGGGTTAATAGTCTCGCCGCCAAAGGCCGGTAAGACGACTCTCCTGAAAGAGCTTGCCAACGGTATTGCCGAAAATCACCCCGACACGGTCCGTATTATTCTTCTGATCGATGAAAGACCTGAAGAGGTTACAGATCTGAGGAGGAGCACCAATGCACATGTTCTGGCAGCTCCATTTGATATGCATCCGGAAAAACAGATAAGGGTTGCGGAGATGACTCTCGAGATGGCCAAGCGCCTCGTAGAGTTCAACTACGATGTCGTAATCCTTCTTGATAGCATTACCAGACTTGCCAGAGCGTATAACCTTTATGTCCCGCCAAGCGGAAAACTTCTCTCCGGTGGTGTCGATCCTTCGGCCCTGTATAAACCGAAGCACTTCTTTGGCGCCGCGAGGAATATCGAGGAAGGTGGGAGTCTGACAATAATAGCTACCGCTCTTATCGAAACCGGAAGCAAAATGGATGAAGTGATCTTTGAGGAGTTCAAAGGTACAGGCAACATGGAGCTTGTGCTTTCAAGGCAGATTTCGAACAAGAGAATGTTCCCCGCAATAAACCTCGTACTTTCGGGAACTAGAAAGGAAGAGCTTCTTCTGCCGCATGATGTTCTAAGGAAGGTCTGGGTTTTGAGACGGATGCTTTCTGCCATGTCCGAAGAAGAAGGTCTGAGACTGATAATGGAAAAGCTCAGGGGAACACCAGACAACGAAGAGTTTCTCGACTTAATTGAGATGGAGAAAAAGTATTGAGTGGAGCGGTTCACATGACAAGACTTGTTATTGGAATAGATCTTGGCGGTACGGAAACGAAGATAGGCATTGTTGAAGAGAGCGGCAGAATAATCGATAAGAGTATCATTCCGACGAAAGTCTTCGAAGGAAGAGTCGCTGTAGTAACCCGGATAAGCGAAGCGATAAAGGAATTGCTTATGAACTCGGGGCTGTCTCAAGATTCCATAGAAGGAGTCGGAGTCGGTTCCCCGGGTTCCATAGACCACGATTCCGGTATGGTCCTCTTCTCTCCAAATCTTCCGGACTGGACGGGTTTTGAACTGGCGTCTATGCTGCGCACGTTAACCGGAATAAGAACTTTCGTCGAAAACGATGCCAACTCTTTCATTCTCGGTGAGTGGGCGTTCGGAAGGTTCAAGGGTTGTGAGCACATGATAGGAGTCACTCTCGGGACCGGCGTAGGAGGGGGAGTAATAACACATGGCAAGCTTATGACCGGCAAGAACGGTTATGGTGGCGAACTCGGTCACGTCATCGTTCAGCCGGGCGGGCCACTGTGCGGGTGCGGCTCTCACGGTTGTCTAGAATCTCTTGCTTCTGCGACTGCTGTAGTGAACATGGCGCGGGAGTACTCGAAGAGATTTTCTAGATCCCTGATGTATCAGTCGGCTCAACTTACTGCAAAGGTCGTCTTCGATAGCGCCAGAGAGGGCGATCTCGCGGCCACTATGATTGTGGAGCGGGTGACGGATTCTCTGGCCATCGCAATCGGAAACTATGTTCATGTTTTCAATCCGGAACATATAATAATCGGTGGCGGAATGAGCCGTGCGGGAGATCTTCTAATCGATGGTATCAGGAGGAAATTACCCCGTTATGTGATGCCTTCCTTTAACGATACATTCCATGTAAGTCTCAGTGAGCTCGTCGAGAATGCCGGTATAACCGGTGCAGCCTCGATAGTTTTCTACAGACATAGTTGATTTTTCAGCTTCTGGGTCATGATGTGTGCCTTCCTGGTCGGTTCAGGCAATTTGAACTCACCGGTTGTCTTGATGGTCATCGCCAACGCCTGTTCCACGGAAAGCCCCGTCCCCGGCGAGACGAATACCGGGTTCTTCCCCGCTCTGGTTCTCAGGGAGAATCCTATGGTGTTTCCGTTCTTTGATAGTATAGGGGTGCTTTCTCCTCGTTCCGGTCCCGGCGTGGCCGTCTCTCCATATAGGAGTCTTTTGGCTACGCCAATTGTTGGCCTGTCTAAAAACAGACCGATGTGAGATGCTATGCCAATTCCTCTGGGGTGTGCGATTCCGTGACCGTCAAAAAATAGCAGATCTGCATCCTTTACCTTTTCCAAGGCCTTCAGTATAACGGGACCCTCTCGAAATGACAGGAGGCCGGGGATGTACGGCGTTGTGATCTCCAGTGTCGCGTAGTAGTAGTCGATCATTTCCATAGAAGCAAAGCCAAGCAATACGACTACCGCAAGTCCGGTATCCGGTCTCGGAAATGAGACATCTACACCCGCGATAACACACGGTTTTAGAGGTCTCTCTTCTATTGAGAGCATTTTCTGAAGCTCTCTTTGAATCTCTGTGGCTTCCCTTCCGGTCACATTCCAGTTATGCAGCGGAGTAATCCTCAACTCTCTCACCGTCCTGACATAGTCGCTTCAGTTAATGCCAACAATAAAGATTGTGCCACACAGATGTTATAATTTATCAAAAGCTCATGATTTGGAGGTGTACCGATGAAATTTGCGGTTCAACGTAGCGAAATTCTTACACGATTGGAATCGGTATCCGGGGCGGTTGCATCGAAGAATGTAAAACCAATTCTTTCGGGAATACATTTTTCCGTAGCGGGTGAATTTGCTATTCAGCTAAAGGCAACGGATCTGGAGACTTCGATAAAGACTGAAGTTAAGGTTAACCACATCGACGGCACCGGAGCCTTTGTTGTCGATGCGCGCGTCATGCTCGAGATAGTAAGGAATCTGCCTGATGGTGAAATCTTCTTTGAGATCGAGGAAACCAATCTTGTCATTAGATCTGGCAAAAGCCGTTTCACCCTCCCCACTATGGACGCGGCTGAGTTTCCCCCCATCGAGCCTGCAAAGGGAGGCGTCGAGTTTTCCGTTTCCGTTTCCGCAGTAGAGCTAATGATAGACAGAGTGATGTTCTGCGCGGCTCGAGATGAATTCATGAGAAATCTGAATGGTGTTTACTGGGAGTTCGAGAGTGGCTTTCTAAGGCTTGTGGCTGCGGACGGTTTCAGAATGTCCCTTGCAGAGGAGAGAATTGATCTGAATATCGAAGACCACTATCTTCTCACTCTAAAAAGCATGAAAGACCTGCACAACAGCATGAAGAGTGCGATGTCAGACCAGATGAGGGTTGTATACGACGGTTCCAGAGTAGGTTTCTACTTTGATGGCACGGAAATGGTGTCTAAGGTTGTCGATGCGGAGTTTCCAGATTACAGGAGGGTGCTCCCAAAGTCATTTAAGACGCGTGTCGTTCTCAAAACCAGTGCTTTCTCTGATGCTGTAAGGCGAGCTTCGATAGCGGCGCGCCTTGGTTCTGATTCAGTTAGGTTCGATATAAAAGACGAATCCTTTAGAATCATCGCAAAGAGTCCCGATCACGGCGAAGCGATCGAACAGCTCGAAGGGAACAAAGAGGGAGACGACATAATAATCGCTTTTAATCCCAGATTTCTTGCAGAAGCGGCACGAAAGATCGATACGGACGAAGCCGAACTTAATTTCGTCGATTCTGGAAGTCCTTTGCAGTTGAATCCAATAGACGTTCAGGGTTACACTTATATCATAATGCCCATAAGACTCATTTGATGTACAGGATCGGACTGGGTTATGATGTTCATCCCTTGAAGGAAGGGACCAAAGGGCTCTACATTGGAGGGGTAAAGGTCTCGGACAGCGTCTATCTCTCCGGGCATTCAGACGGGGATGTGTTATGTCACTCTATTGTTGATGCTATACTTGGTGCATCTTCCATGGGGAATATCGGGACCTGGTTTCCCGAAAACGACAGAAATCTTGGCAGGAGAAGTCTGGAGTTTCTGGAAGTGTTGGGAGAAGAGATAAAAGGCGTCTGGGAGATAATGAACATCGATTCTGTAATAGTTATAGAGAGCGTGAGACTCTCAGGTGTTGTTGAAGAGATAGAGAAAGGCATTGCCGGTGCACTCGGTATTGGCGCTAGTGTAGTTAGCGTTAAACCAAAGTCGGGAAATGGCAGTGTTGGTAGTTTTGCTCAAGCGCAGGCAGTTTGTCTCCTCAGAAAGGTGGGATAGCGCGCCATGCCGGATTTCAAATATGAAGTATTAAACAACAAGGGTAAGAGTGAAAAAGGTAAGATCTCTGCCAACTCTAAGCTTGAAGCGCTGCAGATTCTTTCCAGCAGAGGTTTTATGGTGAGTTCTATAAGGCCTGTAGCTGTTCAGAGCAGAATGAAGACCTCAATCTTTCCTCTCTCTCCAAAGGAGGTCAGTCTTTTTTCCAGGCAGCTTTCGACTATGGTGTCGGCTGGAGTGAGAATAAGAGACGCTTTGCAGGTGCTTTCAGCGCAGAGCCTTTTCAGCAGAAGATTCAGAAAGGTCATCACCAGGATCGTCTTCGACATAGAGGGAGGCATGACTTTTCACGAGTCACTAGAGAAGTCGGGCGTTTTCGAACCGTTGTTTACGAACCTGGTCAGAGCCGGCGAGACCGGAGGAGTGCTCGATGAGTCGCTCCAGAGAGTCTCCGAGTTCTACGAGGGAATGGTCGAGCTTCAAAACGAAGTCAAGTCGGCCATGGCTTATCCTTTGTTCATGATGATGTTTGCCGTGGGAATAGTCGGGATTATTTCATTCTTCATTTTGCCGAACCTAATAGGAGCGTTTGGTGGAAACTTCCAGCCAACTGGAGTAATGGCCGCTCTTCTCGGTATGAACAATATCCTCAGGACCCAATGGCCGCTTTTACTGATTGGATTTGTCGGGTTTCTGATAGGGGGCTGGTTGTTTTTCAAGAGTAAGTACGGCAACTACGTTAAGGAGTTCGTCGGGAAGGTAGTTCCTCCGATCAGAAAGCTACAGAACATGACGGCGATGGAGAGATTCACGCGGACAACGGCCGTTCTTATAGCCAGCGGCGTTGATCTTCCGACAGTTCTAGAACTGGCCGGACAGGTATCACAGAGTCCTTCAATTGAGAGGGCAATAAGGATATCGATATCTCAAATAAAGGCAGGAGAGAACATTCACTCTGCGCTTGAACGTCAGAGGATCTTTCCGTCGATTGTTGTTAGCATGGTCGCAACTGGAGAGGAGACCGGAAAACTCGACGAGGTAATGTTCAAAGTAGCAGATTTCTACCATACACAAGTTCAGAGTGCTCTCAAGAAACTTGTATCTCTTGTCGAACCCATAATGATAATATTTATAGGTGGATTCATCGGATTTCTCGCATACACAATGTACAATACTATATTCGCAATGCAGCAGAGCATAGGATGATACGTAATGAATCCATTCGAATTACTGTGCTGTCTAGTCATAGTAGCGTTATGTCTTAGTACTGTTACGTTTTTTTCGGGGAAACTCCTGAGGGATTTTCGAATTCTTCTCAGCAAAACGGAACTCGATTGCTTCCTCGAAAACCAGAGACTAAAGGCCGTCTCGAGAGGAAGAAACGTGGAGCTTTTTTACAGCTACTCTGACAAGAAGCTTCGTTCGACTGTAGGTGATATCCTGGAAGAGTGTCTCTGGAATGATAGATCCAACTTCCGGATACGTTTCAACGGAAATGGATCGATCGCTATTATCAGCGGCTCAACAACGTTGCACTTCGAAGATAAAAGCGTTCTGACGGTGCAGCCCGTAACCGGGAAGGTCACTTATTGAAATCCTGAAACTCCGGGGGGAGTTACATGTTTCAAAGTATGATAACGGCGCTTAACGTTGATGAGGGTTACACGGAAATCGCGAGAGCTGTAATCGATGGGCGTTATCTGAAACCGGTTTTTTCCGTGCTTAAGATAGGCCCCAAGTCTCTTGAAGAGGCGGTAAGGATCTTTCAAGAAAACAACTCAGTGCCGACAGACGAGATGTTTGTCACCTGTTCTCACCCGAAAAACGTCGTCTTTCAGCATCTTGAAGTTCCAAACGTCAAATCTTTGAAGAACCTCCTGAGTATTGCCAGTTTCAAGGCGGCTTCTCAGTTTTCGCTTCCGCCTGATGAAGTAAGTGTGGCTTGCCTGAACTCCATTACCACCCTTAAGAGCGGCATTGTTCCAGCCTTCGTCATCACCAGAAGAAAGACTGTCGATGATTTGATTCTGGACCTTTCAAAAATGGGCTTTCCCGAACCAAATATAGTCGATGTGAAGCCTTTTCCGGTTTTCAAGACGGCACAGATGAACGCGCTGGACGGGAACTATATAGTCTTCGTGATAGACAGAGATTACTCACTGCTTCTGACATTCAAAGGAGAAGAGATAGTGGGTTTGAACTATATAAACGACGGCTTTTCCGAGATCGCGGAGAACCTGAGAGAGGACGAATCTCTTTCTCCGGGAACAGACATACATAGGGAGTTCTTGAGGGGAGCCAGTGCGTATTACGATTCCCTAATCGAAGAGGCGTCCGAACAGCTGGAAAGTATGATTTCTTATCAGTTGAGAATGTACCTGACAAACACTCTTTCCAGTTCCCCAAATACTTCTGCCGCTGACGAGACTTCTTTCAACAAGTTCTTTGTGATTGGTCAATCTGGCCTTTCGACTTCTATCTACTGCAAAGCCTTTAGAAAGATACTGGGAGACGAGACGGAAGTGATGCCCCTGCCTCTGAAGATGAAGGAGGACAGCGGATTGACGTATACAACGATAGGATTGCTTATAAGAGGTGGTGAGAAGCTTGGTCGACGTAAACTTATATTCAAAGA
>LVBU01000542.1 GCA_001603185.1 Thermotogales bacterium Thermo_02
CCATTTTTCTCATTTGTATAACCTAGAAGAAATGTTTTTCCGGCGGTCAGAACAGGGATATTATATGAATCACTGTAATTAGCGTCCGATACAAGATAAAGAGTAGGTTGTTGATATTCTAGGCATTTCCCTAACCGTTTCAATTTCCACTCCCCAGCATTGCGGAACTCCGGGAAGCGCAGGCGGGGCATAACGGCTTTCTTGCGCTCAGGCATGGTCGTACACCTCCAATCCCGAAATCTCCTTGCCCTGCGCGAGCTTCTTGAGAAGCGGCGCGAGGTCGTCCATCAGCTCCAGTTCCTTGTTTGCCCGCGCCTTCCAGCCCAGCCCCAACGGCGCCATCAGTTTGGTGAGCGCTTCGGAATCGAAGATCATCCTGTGCAGGATGCCATCGATAAAGCCTTGAAGGGCATCGCGCGCAAGATCGTGCTTTTGCGCGATCTCTGTGAGCTGCCGGGCGTATTTCTCGTCCTTGAAGTGTTCGTAGCCCTCGCGGATCTCCTGTTCAGATAACCCCTCGCCCTCCTTGAGGGTGTTCACATACTCGATGATCTCCTCGCGCTCATCGAGGAACTTGGCGTTGCTGCGCAACAACCCGATGAGCTGCTCACGGGTCATCTTCTGCTTTTTCGGTTCCCTTTCGCTGAAGCGGGCGATGAGTTTCATGATGTAGTCGTAGTCGATGAGCGCCGAGTCAAAGAGCACGAACTCGAAGTCGAGCTGTTCCACGGGATCGGCCGGATTGCTGCTCCTACCCTGGCGGGCCTTGAGATCCTTGGCGAGATCCAGGTATACACCACGGAAGGCGCGCAGGGTGTCTTCGGGCAGTGCCTCTTCGACGGTCTCACGTGTTTCGGGCTCTAGATCGGTGTACTGGTCGAGCTGGGTTCTCAGCCGTTGGACTTCTTTGATGTGATTGATGAAGGCTGCGCGGGCTTCGTCGCCGCTGAGGTTGGGCACCTCTTCAGGTTTGCACTCAAGACCTTGCGATTGCATGAAGTCTTCAAGCTCTTCGACCGCCTTGGTGAACCTTTGCGCTACAACGGGCGCCGGTTCAACGAGCCAGATCTCACGCGCCTGCTCGCCGGCTTCGCCGGAAAACAGGGTGATGGCTTCGTCCAAGGCGTCATTCTGCGCACGAAAATCGAGAATGTTTCCATATGGTTTGGAATGGTTCAGAATCCGGTTGGTGCGTGACAAGGCCTGAATCAGCCTGTGGTGTCTGAGGTTCTTGTCCACATAAAGGGTGTTCAAATACTGCGAATCGAAACCGGTGAGCAGCATGTCCACCACGATAGTGAGGTCAATCTTTTTTTCGTGCGGGAGATCCCTGTTCGGGAACTTCTGATCCTTGATGCGCTGCTGAATATCCTGATAGTAGAGGTCGAAGGTTAATAGGTCGAAGTTAGTACTGTAGCGAGCGTTGTAGTCGTCAATTATCGACCGGAGTGCTTCCTTCTTTCTGTTCGGTTCCGTCTGGTTGTCGGCCTTTTCCTGCGGCAGGTCCTCCTGGAGCTGAGCCACGTCGCGGTTGCCGTCGGCGGGCGGGGAGAACACGCAGGCGACATTCAGAGGCTGAAAGGTCTCGTCTTCGTTCAGCTTTTCCGCCTGGATCTCCTTGAAAAGATGATAGTACTCGATGGCGTCGTCGATGCTGGCGGTAGCCAGAAGCGCGTTAAACCGGCGCTGGTTCGTGGCCTTGTCGTGCTTTTCGAGAATCGCGTCCACGACCTTTTGCTTGGCGAGGGGTTCGCCCGGTTCGATGATGATTCCCTCGGGCCTATAATAATCCACGTGGAATCGCAGCACGTTGCCGTCATCGATGGCATGGGTGATAGTGTAGGCGTGGAGCTGATTCCCGAACACGTCTTCGGTCGTTACCATGCGGGCCTCCTGTCCTTCGATGGTGCTATAGATGGCGTTCTGCTCGAAGATAGGCGTGCCCGTGAAGCCAAAGAGCTGGGCTTTTGGGAAATAGTCCTTGATTGCCTTGTGATTATCGCCAAATTGAGAACGATGACATTCATCGAAGATGATGGCCATGCGAGTGTCGCACAGCGGTTCCAAGCGTTGCTTGAAGGTTTGATGACCTCTCTTCTTTTTCATCTGATTGCGCTTACTGTTTTCGTCCAGCGCAAGCCCGAGCTTCTGGATAGTGGTAACGATTACCTTGTCGGCGTAGTCCTCGGAGAGGAGGCGCTTGACTAAGGTTTCGGTATTAGTGTTTTCCTCCACACAACCGGGCTGGAAGCGGTTGAATTCCTGCCTGGTCTGACGGTCGAGATCCTTTCGGTCCACGACGAAAAGTACTTTTTTAATGTTGTGGTTGTCCTTGAGCAGGATAGAGGCCTTGAAGGAGGTAAGAGTCTTACCGCTGCCGGTGGTGTGCCAGATGTAGCCGTTACCACGGTTCTGCTGGATGCATTCGATGATCGCCCTGACCGCGTAGATCTGATACGGTCGCATCATCATCAGCTTGCGCTCGGTCTGGATCAGCACCATGTAGCGGCTGATCATCTCCGCAAGGGTACACTTTGCGAGGAATGCAACGGCAAAGTCGTCGAGGTACGCGACTTTCTTGTTGTCAGTAGTGGCCCACTGGTAGATGGGCAAAAACCGCTCGTCGGCATCGAAACGGAAATATTCGGCGTTGTTGTTGGCGAAATACCAGGTATTGCTGCGGTTGCTGACAATAAAAAGCTGCATGAAGCAGAGCAGCGTGTTGGTGTAACCGTTGCCCGGATCGTACTTGTACTCGACAATCTGCTGCATCGCCCTACGGGGGCTGATCTGCAGACTCTTAAGCTCGATCTGCACCAGCGGCAAACCGTTGACGAGCAGGATCACATCGTAGCGATGGAAGCTCGACTTTGTGTTGATGCGAAGTTGGTTTACCACCTCGAAGCTGTTCTTACACCACTCTTTGACATTGACAAGCTGGTAGTGCAGTGGCGTCCCGTCTTCGCGTTCAAAATAGTTGATGTTACGTAGGGTCTCGGCACAAGCGAAGACATCGGAGCTGATTATTGCATCCTTAAGCCGGGTGAACTCTGCATCGGTTAGCCGAACACGGTTGAGCGCTTCAAACTTTTCTCTGAAATTCTTTTCTAACTCATCGAGGTTGCGGATATCCTTGCGGTGGACATATTTGAGTTCTTTCAGCTTTTCAATCAGCCCTTCTTCTATACATTGTTCATTTGTTATATTCTGTGGCACTCTGCTTCAACCTCCTGCAGGATGTTTTGCTCATATGCTCGAATATTTATCCATGTTTTTCGTGTCAGTCTCCGTTTTCGCTTTGCATTCACATTGGCTGTTAGAAAACGGTATCTAGACTATCTCGAAAAAAGAATACAAAAAGATTCAATGGTGTTAACGTCGAATTATCCAGAAATCGCATAGGATCCCCAAAGATATGTTAGCACAAGAGATAGA
>LVBU01000543.1 GCA_001603185.1 Thermotogales bacterium Thermo_02
GAGTTAATAAGTATTGGATGTGATCATTATGCTTACTGGAATAGAAGAAGCGCTTTCAGAGTTGAATCAATTACGTCAACATGATAGGTTTCAGCTTGTTGCCGTTTATGGCAGAAGAGGGGTGGGCAGATCAAGACTTTTGAGAGAGTTCGCCTCTAGTGTTGAGAGAATATTCTTTATCTGTGGCGAGGTTAACTCGACGCTGATGCTCCGGAGTTTTTCGAAGGTGCTCCTGTCACATTTCGGAGCGCAGGAGAGATTCGAGGAGTTCGACTCCTGGAAGAAGGCGATTAGGTTCATCCCTTACATGGCAGAAGACAAGCCTGTGGTAATCGTTATAGAGAATTACATGAATCTATTCAACGCCGTCCCCTCCTTTGCTCTAAATCTCAAGAGGCTTATAGAGTCGGAACTACATGATTCGAGGCTTTTTATTGTTCTTTCCGGGTCATTTCTTGACTTGAAGAGGAGCGGCTTTGCCAGTGGCGATAATCCGCTTTCGAGTTGCCTGACAGCCTGTGTTGAGCTGAAGCCGCTCGATTACTTACAGATCGCCCGTTTGCTCGGTAATCTCCGTCGCGACGAGATAGTAACAGTAGCTGGCATACTCGGTGGAATGCCCGAGTATCTGGCTAAGTGGGATGCAAAGCTCTCTGTTGAAGAGAATATTGTGAAGAACTTCCTTGATCCTTCAGCTTTCTTATATAATCAGCCACAGGCGATTTTGAGAGATGTGATTCGCGAACCTCAGCTTTACAACTCGATACTCCAGACCATCGCGACAGGAGCGGACCGCCTTAGCGAAATAGCGAAGAGCATCGGCGAGTCGAGCGACAAGACGGCAAAATACATAGCGACACTCATCGACCTTGATCTTCTGGTCCGGGAGATTCCCGTGACTGAGGAGACGCGATCGCGCAAGGCTATCTACAGAATAAACGACGATCTGTCCAGATTCTGGTACACCTTCATTTCCCCTAACCTCACGGCTATAGAGAGTGGCGGAGGTAATGAGCTTGTCCATGAGCTGATTTTGCCCGGTCTTGAGGAGTACCTTCGCCCGGTGTTCGTCAAGATCTGCATGCACTACATGAAAGCTTTGAAAGATGCCGGGCGTTTTGAAGGAGAAATTGAGAGAATCGGGGGCTGGTGGACTAACGATGAAGCAAAAGACGGCAGAATAGACATACTCTGTATGGGGAGAGACTTACTAATAGCTTCTGACTGCTACTGGAAAGGAGAAGCGATCGGTATCGAGAGCCTGGAAAAACTTGTAGCCAAGGCACGTAAGATTAAGGCCAGAAACAAAAGATACATGCTCTTCTCAAGGCGCGGCTTTAACGAAGAATTGAGAGCATACGCTTTGAACAACGCGAAAGTGACTCTTGTAGATTTGCACGGATTGTTTGAAGTAGACTTCCCGAAAATAGGGACTCCATTTTTGGCGGGAGGTACATCCCGCCGCCAGTAAAGGCTTCGCGGGATAAGAGCCGTTGT
>LVBU01000544.1 GCA_001603185.1 Thermotogales bacterium Thermo_02
TAAGATGATGGGCGAGAAAATTAAAATAGTGGAGAATGAAAAAATCAAAACTGGTATTTTTGAAGATATTGACCAGCATGGTTACTTAATTTTGAAAGTAGGAGATAAACGCGAAAAGATTCATCACGGCGATGTGAGTCTGCGATAGAAAGGTTTCGATTTGCAAAAAATATATTTTGATAACGCAGCAACTACACCACTTCATCCAAAAGTATTTGAAAAGATGAAGCCGTTTTTAACCGAGTATTTTGGTAATCCATCATCTATTCATTCATTTGGCAGAACAACTCGCGTCGCAATTGAGGAAGCGCGAGAATTAATAGCTGATTTTATTAGAGCAGACGCTAGCGAAATTTACTTTACTAGCGGCGGAACGGAATCTAATAATTTTGTTGTACGCGGAATTACTAAAACAGAATTTACCGAAAGCGGAAGGAAGAAAATAATTTCATCGCATGCCGAGCACCACTGTGTGCTAGATTCACTCTCCTATCTTGCCAACAACAATTATGATGTAAACCTACTAAAAAGCAACTCTGATACTACTGCGGACATTTCCGATTTCGAAAATTTATTAGATGATTCAACTTCGTTTGTTTCATTAATTCATATTAACAACGAAACCGGCGCTGTAAACGATATTAAAAAAATTTCTTCATATCTAGTAAATAAAAATGTATTCTTTCATACCGATGCAGTGCAAAGTTTTGGAAAAATTAAAATAGATGTTGAAGATTTGGGAGTTCACGCGTTAACAGCATCCGCTCATAAAATAAATGGACCAAAAGGAATAGGTTTCGCGTTTGTAAAAAGCGGCACACCTTTATCGCCATTAATTTTCGGCGGTTCGCAGGAAAGGAACAGACGCGGCGGAACTGAAAATGTGGCGGCAATAGTTGGATTTGCCGAAGCGGTTAAAATTTCCGCATCGATGATGGAAATGAATTACAATCACGTAAAACTATTACGCGATGAATTTATCAATGGGATTAAATCGATTGCTGGTGATAAAATCAGGATTAACGGCGGTGATAACGCATTACCCTATATTTTAAGTTTAACTTTCGATCAGAATTATTTTAGAAATGATGCTGAATCAATATTAATGTATTTAGATATAAACGGAATAGCAGCATCAAACGGCGCAGCATGTACAAGTGGTACTT
>LVBU01000545.1 GCA_001603185.1 Thermotogales bacterium Thermo_02
CCGCTGTACATTTACAGAGGGGGAGAAAAGGGAACGATCCTCTTTCTTCACGGCAGGGGCGAGAAGAATCTCGATTATCTCCGCTGGTTTCCGAAAAAATTCTCAGAGCACGGCTTCCATGCCGCTATGATGATTCTTCCATACCACTTTGAGAGAACACCCGCGGGCTATCGGTCAGGGCAGCTCTTTCTCGACCCGAAAACGGATGTATTGAGAGAAAGATTCGAAAACGCGGTTGTCGATACGTTGACCTCTCTAGAGTATCTCAAGAGGAACTGCCCTCCACCTTACTACATTATGGGTTACAGTTTTGGAGGATTTATAGCCGTCATCGCAGCGGCTTTAGAGAGAGTCGTTGCGGGGCTTTCTCTAGTAGTAACCGGAGGAGATTTCTATCACATAACCTGGAAGAGCTTCGTTACGCGAGTCATGAGAGTCAGATACGAAGAGGACGGCTCATGTAACAAAGAGAAGTGTCGCCAGATTCACGGCGAAATCTACAAAGAGTACAGGGACTCTCTCGAAAGTCCTGAAATCGAACTGGGGAGCGCTCCTATATCCTGTCTGGAGTACGATCCCCTGACTTACGCCAAGTTCATTGAATGCCCGACTCTTCTGACCGGCGCGCTCTTTGATATATTCATTCCGAGAAAATCAACCCTGGAACTCGCACAGAGCATCCCAAATTGTGAATTGCGCTGGCTGCCATCGGGACATCTTACTTCGATAGCTTTCAGACAGACAATTTTGAAGCGTTCGGCAGTGTTCTTCACGAAATCTTCCTGAAGTCTGCAGAAGAGAATCAAAGAGGCAATATTGACCTGACAGACTTACTCGGTCAGTGCGGCAAGCCCTATAAGCCCCGGTCCAGTGTGACAGAAGAGAGACTGAGATATCTGACCGCTGATAACCTTCGTTATGCCATGGCTCTCAAGAGTCTCCATAATCATGTGGAAGAACTCCATCGACTTCTCGCTCTTATCGGAAGTGTAGGCGGCGACATATCTTATCTTCTTGTCCGATACATACTGAACGATCCTGCCCACAGTACTCTTCACAGCTCTCTTCATACCTCTTTCTTTTGAAACGCTGTGATAGATACCGTCCTCGCCCACAGTTATAACTGGCTTGAGATCAAGAATATCGCCAATTGTTGCCGTGACCTTTCCAATTCTCCCACCGGCCTTAAGAAACTTCAGAACCGGAATGCAGAAGAAGACTTTCGACTTACTCTTCGCGTCTTCAACGGCCTTCACTACCTCGTCAAGCGAAGCGCCCTCTTCGGAGACTTCTATTCCTCTCATAGCTACCAGGCCCGAACCGATCGAGATATTGGTGGAATCGATTAGCCTAATGGAGAGGTCTTTATGCTTCTTCATCAAGTCATCTGCACAACCTCGCACCTGACCGAAAGTTCCGCTCAACCCACTTGAGATACCGACAAACACTATCTCGTTAATGCCCTCATTTAGAAGGCCTTCGAAAGCCTGGGCAATATCTGCGTATCCGGGAAGCGACGTCTTCGGGAACTTCTCCTGCATATACTCTATCAAATGCTCCGTGGTGATTTCTATATTGTCTCTGTATTCTTTTCCATCTAGAACTACCTTGAGCGGAATAACCCTTACATGCTTCTTTGCCTTCATTTCTTCCGGAAGATCGCAGCCGGAATCCACAACTATTCCAATCATGTTATCAGACCCCCTGTAATAATATAATCAAGAACGCTGTCCATCATGCATTGATACATAATTGAGACGCAAAGCGTATCACTATCGTTCATTGTATTAATCGGCGGAGACCCCATGCTTTAGCTGTGGGGAGGAAGCCGCCTCCCTCCTTTCACATAGTGGTAAGGAGCTGGATTTCTCCAGCTCCGTGTAGGCTAACTTATAATAGCCTACCTCCTTGCGGAGTAATCTTCCCATCGCCAATGTTATTCGACAGTTTCTCGTTAGTAGAGCTTTTACAAGCTCCCGGCTTTAGCCGTGGGGTACTTGACCGCAAGCCGTACTGCCTTACATCTGTCGATAAAGCAACATCCAAAACGCTTAAGATAGTCAACCAAAGACTAAAAGCCTCGGACTTCAGTCCGTAGAGATCGACACAATCCTCATATATGCCAA
>LVBU01000546.1 GCA_001603185.1 Thermotogales bacterium Thermo_02
AGCTATAACCGTTTCCTTCCAGATAGCTTTCATCAGTCTCACTCCTTTTATATAAAAGATGTCTTGTCTAACACACATTTATTATATCATACAATTGTATTTTACACAATATATTCTCTCTGTTCTATAACTTCAGGGACTACCTCTTCACTTCGCGATGAGGCGAGAAGTATGTAAGAATAGAATATGCCATAAAAGGAGGGATAGTTTTGAACGAGACTATATCCACTATAATCGACTGGGCTGTCAGAATAGGCGTAAGCATACTGATCTTTGTTATCGCCGCGTGGTTTTCAAAGATCTTCTATAAGAGCTTCTTGAAACTCGCAAAGAAGGCCGGTGTAAACACTCAACTGTATCAGAGGACTCTGAAGACCCTGTTCAACATTTCTTTCTATCTTCTTGCGGCCTTCATAGTGATCTCAGTGCTATTCAAGAATCTCACCCCAATGCTAACAGGGCTTGGGGTTTCCAGTATCGTTATCGGTCTGGCAGTGAAAGAGCCGCTAGAAAACTTCATATGCGGAATTCTGATTATGATAAACAGGTTGATTTACGAGGGAGAGGCTCTGGAAATAAACGGCCAGTCCGGCTCGATATTCGAGATCAAGATAAACCATGTAATGATGAAGACCTGGGACGGAAAGATGATTACAATTCCCAGTCGTTCCGTCTGGACTGCAACGATTATTCACTTCTGGCCGGAGAATATCCGAAGAAATGATCTTAACGTCGGGGTATCTTACTCAAGCGATCTGAACAAAGTCATGAAGGTACTCGAAGAATCGGTAAACTCTTACGAGAAGTTATACAAAGACGACACACATATGCCCCTCATTCTCTTCACAGGCTATAACACCTCTTCGATAGACTTTGTCGTACGTTTCTGGGTGGAGAGAAGCAACTTTCTGGCTTCGAGCACCGAGCTTGCCAAAATAATAAAGGCAAAGTTCGACGAGAACGATATAGAGATACCCTTCAGCCAGATCGATCTGCATATAAAGAGAGACTGATGAACGGTGGCTGGTGATTAGTGATTGGTGGATGGCTAAGAACGGGTTTGGGGTCTAGGGTCTGGTAGGAACAAGAAGAGCAAAAAAACGTCCTCCGAGAAGAGCTTCGAAACGCCGCTATTCCGCTTTTGATCTAAATCCCCTCTCGAGAGGGGTGGCGGCATGTTCCTGCCGACGGGGTGTGTGCTCTTGAGAATCGTGGAGAGTTGAGAGAGATCGAGAGTTCGCTACGCTCACGAGAGAAAAGTAGCTCTCTCCTCTTCTCGTCCTCTCTCTCAATCTCGTGTTTTCGCTCTTCTCTCGCTCTTACGAACGTTCTTCGTGGTAAAAGCGAGACCTGAGGTGAGAGGGGAGAGGTGAGAGGTCGGGAAGAGCGAAGAGACTTTGGTTTTCTTACCTCCAACCTCATACCTCTTACCTCTGTTCCACGACGAGGCGGATTGCAAGTAACGAGATCCCGTATAGGAACACTACGGGATGACGCCTTAACTCATCATTATGAGCAACTTAGTCTGTCATCCTCGTGTATTGTCATAAGAGAGAGAGTATAGAATGAGGGTAGAGGGAG
>LVBU01000059.1 GCA_001603185.1 Thermotogales bacterium Thermo_02
TGCAAAGAGAATGAAATCGGAAAAGTAAAGATTTACTATGATTATGAAGGATTAAGAAGCTGGCCGTTGAGACTATGGAAGGCTAAAAACTCCCTGACTGCCGGTTACAGGGACTTGGTTGTCTCTTTGTCGTCCGAAGTGACTATTGAATGGGTTAAGATCGATTCCCACACCGGGGACTCCTACAACGAAATGGCAGATAAACTGGCAAAAGCTGCTCTGCGAAAGTGTCTGGATTGATGCTTTCGTTTACATATATTTCTTCTAGACAAGGCAGGTGCGAGGGCGATGGTCAAACTCAGTAATTACAAAGTAGAAGTCTATATTCCGGAGGAGTACGTAGAAACACTAAGAGAAGGGTTGAATAATGCCGGTGCCTGTCGCATAGGAAACTACGATCACTGCATCTCTGTAAGTAAAGTCAGAGGGTTCTGGAGGCCTTTGAAAGGTGCGAATCCTTTTTCGGGATCATTAGGCGAGATTTCCGAAGGGGAAGAAGCAAAAGTTGAGTTCATCTGTCCTGAAGGCTCTCTTGAACAAGTTGTGAAAACTATATTGAGGATACATCCATACGAGACGCCAGTGTACTATGTCATACCCATAATAGACGCAGGCGGATAATCGGGAGGCTGTTTATATGAAGGTTTTTATCAGTGCTGATATCGAAGGAACCACAGGAATTGCGTCCTGGGATGAAGCGAAAAAGGGACATGCAGATTACAGTTACTTCTCTAAACAGATGACGGCGGAAGTAGTTGCCGCTGTGAGAGGGTCAAAAGAAGCCGGTGCTTGCGAAGTACTGGTAAGAGATGCGCACGGTAGCGCAAGAAACATCGATCCGTCTTCTCTACCTGAAGACGCTACACTTCTTAGGGGATGGGCTCGCGATCCTTTCATGATGATGCAGGGCATCGACGAGTCTTTTGATGCCGTAGTATTTACGGGTTATCACTCACCTTCTGGAACAGGTCTTAACCCTCTGTCACATACAATGACAGATTTGATCTTTTCCTTGAAGATAAACGGTGTATTGATGAGCGAGTTCGCCCTTAATGCAATGACAGCCGCACACTTTGGAGTTCCCGTTGTCTTCTTGAGCGGGGACGCCGGTATAGCATCTATAGCAGAAGCCTCAATACCCGGTATTGAGACGGTAGTTACTAATATGGGAAGGGGAGCTTCTGTAGCGGCCATTCATCCTTCGCTTTCCGTGAGGAAGATTGAAGAGGGAGTCTTCAGGGCACTTAGCAATGTAAGTGTTGATTGCATGACTCTCCCCGCCAATTTCGACGTTGAAATAACTTACATCGATCAGAAGAATGCGTATCACCTTTCCTTCTTCCCGGGTGTTGAGCAAGTAGATGAAAGGACGTTACAGTTTGCTGAGACAGACTATTATGAGGTTCTAAGAAAGCTCCTATTTCTTCTGTAGGTTTTTACGGGCGCACGGTTTTCTCAATCGATATAGGCTGACCTTTCTGAGCGATAGGTAAACTGAACGGTTTCTTCATTGACACATAAATGGTACATTCTCTGCTGAACCGTTTTTCCGTATCGATTGTCTCAATAACGAAAAGCCGAGATGAAAGACCGAGAAACGACTAAGAACCCTTTATACAAGAGCTGAGCACACCAACACCCTTTTTAGTGCAACTTCTCCTCATTGAAACGTGGTTTAAGTGCGAATTATCAACCGGCAGAGGTCCGATCCCAGATCGGACCTTTACTTTGAAGGGAGTGTAATAGCATTGAAGATAGACGGAATGATAGTTTTCTTTGGATGCGATGACCTCGACTCAATTCATGAATTCTATACTAAAGTACTCGGACTGTCGCTTTTCAAAGATCAAGGTTCTTGTCGCATCTACAACTCATCGTCAGGCAGCTATATAGGTTTCTGCAACCACCTTAGAGACACTTCCAATAACCTGAGTCCCATCATTACAATCCTTACGGAAGATGTCGACTCGTTTTTTGAGATGATCAGGAGTCACGGTATCGAAGCGGAGAGACCTTCCGTAAACAGAAGATTCGGAATTTACCACTTCTTCCTTCGCGATCCCGAGGGAAACAGGGTGGAGATTCAGAGATTTCTCGATTGAACTCCCGTACCTGCAAGAGTGGCAGATGGTAGAATTGATTACTATTCTGATAAAGGTGATCGATTTGAGAAGGGTTCTCTTGCTTTTAGTATTGTCGTTGTCGGTTTTATCACTGGCTGTCGAGTTTCTTCCGTTAGAAATGGTCTACAGCGCAACTTCCCTGGCGGTATCGCCAGACGGATCGAGGCTTGTATCCGGCTATATTGACAATACGGTCAAGGTCTGGAACCTGACAGACGGTACCCTAATAAACAATCTCAGTCTCCATAGTTCCTGGGTTACGGCTGTTGCGGTCTCTAGAGATGGAAATCTCGGAATCGCTGGCTACGATGACGGAATTATAAGGCTCTGGAATCTTTCAACTGGTCAAGCAGTGAAATCATTCAGCAGCCACACAAGTTCGGTTAACTGTCTCATAGTCTCCGAAGACGGAAAGACTCTTTACTCGGCTGGCTCTGATGGAACCATAAAGATCTGGTCAATAACTGAGCTGGCTTTCATCAGGACGCTTCGCGGTCATTCTGGACCCGTTAACGATCTTGTCCATTGGCCTGCTCAGAACCGACTATACTCTGTTTCCGATGATGGAACCCTCAGGATATGGGATACATCAACAAATCAACAGGTGAGGTTAATCAGGGGGGAGATAGGTGCCCTTTCGTCGGTTGCTATGGACGAAGGTAGAAGTGTATTGATTGTTGGCTCGCAGGACGGGCCCATCAAATTCTACGATGTCAAGACCTGGAATCCCATCAGAACAGTGAAAGCCCACAATGCCGAAGTCACTACTATCAGTATAGAGGGCGACAGAGTATTCACCTCCTCGCGTGACAGAACGATAAAGATACTGACTCTTTCTTCTGGTTCTCTGATCAAAATGATCACAGGTCACCGGTGGGACGTTTCTTCAATACAGGTCTCTTCGGAAAGAGGACTGATCTATTCAAGTTCTATGGATGGAACTGTTAAGATCTGGGATCTCGAGAATTCCACAGAGTTGGGTACGCTTGTAGGATTTGGAGACGGAGAGTACTTTTCCTACTCGCCTGACGGAAGATGGCTTTCGTCAGATCTCGGTTCTTCAAGAGTTAAGACTATCGATGGTAGTCAGCCAGAGCGAACAGCCAGAGTATCATCGGGCCTTATACTTCAGATCGAAAAACTTCCGAGAATATACGGAACATCTCCTCAGTACATTAATCTGGACAGCAACCTTCTGAGATTCTCTGTATCGAAACCCGTAGTGAAGGTCCTGATAGACGGCAAAGAAACGGAATTCGATACCCGTGGAGAAGTAGAGGCGGAAGTTGCAAGTGCAGGGTCCTTCCAGATAAAGGCCTACGATTCTACTGGCAGCTTCGACGAAAGGACTATAGAGGTTCTCTTTGAAGAGACGTATATGTATTTTCTGAAAGACAGCGGACCTTACGTAAGAGGCGACAGAGTGGCCATAGGCAACAAGAGTGAGACACAATTCCTTGTGAACGGTGAATGGTTCGATATGGAGCTGCTTTCCAAAGTGAAACCAGATACTGAAAAGCCAAGGATCGACGGACTGGCCGTTCAGCTTGTTACTCTTGGATCGGAAATGAGACTCAAGTTCAGTGTAAGTGATAACACCGGCGTTGAACTTGTAAGAATTGAGAGCCCTGATTCAAGGATTCAGGAGGTATCGGTTGAAGCGGTCTCGTCCAACCTCGATCTCCGTGTTTATGGCACCGGTGATTATCTGGTCACTGCCATAGATTTCGAGGGAAACGAAAAGTCAATGGCGTTTAAATTGATCGTTGAAGAGACGATATTTAGAGTAGCTCAGGACTATGGGACGCTCAGACGTGGACAAGAGGTACTTGTCACGGCCGAGGGAGAGACGTCTTTCTATATAAAGGAGTATGGATGGGTCGAAAAGGATATTCTTACTCAGGCAAGATTTGCAACTGAAGCGCCTGTAATACATGGTGAGAGAACTCAATATATCCCCCCCGAACAGGAGAAGCTTCTGAGTTTTAGGGTCAGTGATGATGTGAGGGTTGCCGAAGTTGAGGTCCTGGGCAAAGTCTATCCTGTCAACATGAGGGAAATGGACATGTTCATACTTGTAAATGATTACGGTGAATACACTGTAAGAGTCAGAGATGTCGAGGGAAACTCCACTGAAGAAACCTTCAAGTTGCTGGCTCCCTCAAAAAGCATGAGTATGGTTAATTGGAAATCGATTTCACTTGTGGTTGCGATTGCAGGGATTCTTCTTATCTTGCTCTTCAGGCGCTCTTCATCCAGAAAGAGAAGACGCAAAATAAGACTCTAGAGGGAGAACATGCGAAGGTTTCTGATTGTTGCTCTTATTGTCGCTTCTTCAGTCGTGGCGTTAACATTCGCATTGAAGAGTGAAAACAAGATCGTTCTGCTCGACATACCGGTACTCAAAGTTGATTTTGGCAAGGAACTCAATGTGAACCTGAGCAGCTTTGTTAACGCTTCAAAGAAACCGATTTCCTTTCAGATAAAGGAAGGGAAAGGAAGAATCGAAGAAAACATATACAGTATTTCATCAGAAGAGGTTGAGGAATCGGCAAGAGTAGAAATTGAAGTCCGTTCCGGTAATACTGAGACTGTGATGACACTGGAGCTGGAGATTTCCGATTCGTACGAGAAACCTTCTATGAAGATAGAGCTTCAAAAGGTCTTTGAAGGAGAGCCTCTGGAACTCGAATTAAGGGACTTCACATCTGGGGGTAGCGGGCTTATAACTTATGAAGTAGTGACAGGTGTCGGTTTCATCGAAGGTAGTGTATATCATTACACTCCTGAATTTGATGAGGCTCCTTCAGCTTATAGGGTTACCTTAAAGGCGATAGATGAGAGAAATTACTGGTATTGCGAAACTTTCAGTGTTCTCGTGTTGGATGTAAACCACCGGCCCGAAGAGCCGAATTCCCCTTATCCGTCTCACGGAGTATCTGATTTCATGAAACAGACAGTGCTGTCATGGAGTTGCAATGATCCCGACGGTGATAACCTCTTCTTTGATGTCTACTTCGGAGAAGATGGTAATATGAAGAAGATAGCCGCTGCCATAGCGGATAACAGTCTTCAGGTCGCAGAGCTTCTTCCGGGCAGAAAGTACACATGGCAGGTCGTGGCTAATGATGGTAGAGGCGGCGAGTCTTCGGGGACGATCTGGAATTTTTCTACCAAGGAGATGCCGAAAATTAGGTGGAAACGCCTTCTGGGCGGAAGTGCAAAAGACTCAGTTTTTTCAATCGATACTCTTGCTGACGGAAGCTTCATAATGGCCGGTTATTCGGAATCGTCCGAGATACAGACAAATCGAGCCTCGTCAGAGTTGTTTCGCAGTGGATGGGTAGTTAGGCTTGATGGAAACGGGAATCTTGCGTGGCAGAAGGCTTTTGACTTCGGATGGACTGAGTTTATGGACATCATACCGACAGCAGACGGAGGTTATCTTGTAGTCGGTAGAAGTAGCCCAGGGCAAGGTTATTCGGGTGACAGTCACCGTCAACTTCTGGTGGTGAAGCTTGACAGATTTGCAAATGTTCGCTGGAAGACGGTTCTATCGGGATTATTCAATTCGGCCGCTGCTGCTGTTGAGGTGGAAGAAGGATTCCTGGTACTCGGTACAGCGACAGACGAGAAAACGGCGAAAAGCTCCGTATCTCTTTTGAAGCTGGATCAGTCGGGAAGAGTCTTGTGGGAAAAAAGCTTTGGAGGCAGCTTGCATGATAGAGCTGTCGATATGGTCTTGTTACCTGGAGGAGACATAGTTATCGTTGCCGAGACAGAGTCTAGCGATGGGGATTCTATTGGAAATACATCGACGGCTTTCATAATGAATGGTATAACTATCGCGAAATCGTCTGTGCTTGTCGTGCGTGTCGATGAATTGGGCAATAAAATCTGGTCGAGAGTCTTCGGAGGTAGTGGCGAGGATTCGCCGGCGGCAGTCAAGGTGAATGGAGAAGGCGAGATCTTTGTCTGCGGTTCCACAAACTCGGCCGACGGAGATTTCCCGAAAGACGGTTTGCATTACGATGGATTCTTGTTGAAGATCAGTCCGGAGGGCCGTCTTCTCTGGAATAACACTTACGGCGGAAGGGCTAATGACGGGCTTCAAGATCTGGTGCTCACTGATTCCGGAGGTGCTGTAATGGTAGGGTTTACCGAGTCGGCTGATGACGGGCTAGGAGACTTCCACAGGGGTGAACTTGAAAAGCTCGGGCTCACAAACAGCAATTTCTGGGTATTACAGGTCGACAGAAATGGCGAGCTTCTCTGGAGTCAGTGTTATGGAGGCAGTCTTGGAGATGTCGCAACTTCGATTACCAGGAGCGGTAGTGGCTACGTAATAGGAGGATACACTGCTTCCAGCGACGGTGACGTTCCATCGAACAGAGGTAACTATGATACTCTTATCTTTCTTCTTCGCTAGACAGTCAGCCGTAGAAACTCCACCTAACTTCATCTCTCTTCGCCCTATATATGGCTCCAAAACAATTGCTAAGAAGATCGTCTGCTGTTTCACCGTCTACCGGGAATTGACATACCCCAACTTTTATTGTAGGTTTTAACTCAAGATTCTGGAAGACAATAGTCTTCTCGATATCTGGAAAAGCACATGTCAAAAATCTGGAGAGACTATCTCTTTCAGAGAATTCCAGGATTCCGACGAAGGTATCATATTGAACTCTGAAAAGTCTGTTCTCCTTAAGCTCTATCGAAAGCCTTTTCGATATCTTGAGAAGAAAGGCGTCGGCCACCCTCTTGCCGAACATCGCGATAATCTCTCTGACTCTATCAACTTCCAGACAGAATAGAAAGAACGAAGAGCCACTGTTTCTTGCTTCGTAGATCTTGTTGTAAAGAAAGAGATTGAAAGCGTTTTCGTTTCCCGCACCCGTCAGACTATCTTCGTAGATAATACTCTTAAGCGTTTTTCTAAGGCCCATCATCTCTGTAGTATCCTTTAAAACTAGAATAAAACATGAGCTTGCTCTTCCGAGGCATTTCAAAAACGCAGAGAAGCTTCTCTCTTCAAAGTGTTCGCAGAATCCGAACTCAAAGCAAAGAGATCTGCTCTGTAATCCAAAGACCCGTTCCAGATCTTCTTTAATCTTCGGATTGTCCAGCAAATGAATCAGATCATAGAGATTTCCCCCAGTTCCGGTGAAGAACTCAATATCAATCTCTAGAAGATGAGACAATTTCCTCCATTGCGCATTGTGAAGCAAAACTCTGCCACTGGAGTCTAAGATTGCGGCTGGATCTGGGATTCCTTCCAGTAGTTCCAGAGATAGATCGCCGTTATCAACTGATGGAATAATCATCGTATTATCCTCCTCAAAACATCAATCACTAATTTAATACGAACGATGAATTTATTCATGCAATATCGTGCCAGAAACTAAACGTGACTTGTAATGGCTGATTTTAAAGTTTAGAATCAAGGTGTGGGGGTGTCTCTTCAATGGAAGTTTTGAGACGGGCGAAAGAGGAGGATATAGACTTCGCTGTTCCTCTAATAATCGACAGCGATCCGACGATATTCGGAGGAATCTCATTTAGACAAAAGGTTCGAAATACGAGAAAGCTAATAACGACTGGAAGTCCTCTTTCTATGAACTTTTTTCTGGTCTATGAATACAATAGCAGACGAGTTGGAGTCTGCTCAATATACACTAGGGAAGATATGCTGAGTCTTTCGTCGAAACTATGTTTTCAAGAACTGTCAGCTGCAAAGCTTCTTGATTATCAATTTGTGAGGAAGTTACTCGTTTTACGAGATTCAATGAGACTTGTCGTGAAGAGCTATCAGGTATATCTTGGAGTGCTTTCATTGGACCGGAACTACCGTGGGCTTGGCCTCGGAAGACGCTTCCTCAGTAGAGTCATTAATGAGCTGAAAAAGGAAATAGTGCTGGATGTACTGAAGAGCAATAGAAGAGCGATAGAGTTTTACAGGAGCAACGGCTTTTCGATCGTAACGGAACTTCACAAGGACTACCCGACAGAAAGAAATCTTAGAGTCAAGAGATCTTTCAAACCTGAACACCAAGTCGATCCGCCAGATGAACAGGTTTTGGGGAATGTTTCCGCATTCTCAAATATCTTCCGCGGAGCCAATTAAGGAAAGAGACCACGGAATCTACTTACCCGGCTCGAAACCTGTTGCGACCTTTGATTTCCACTTTCCTGTCCGGTAGTATAGAAGGGTCATTAACAGCCCTGAACTCCAGGCAACCGGTATCGACCACCAAATACCATTGGCTCCGAAAAACATTGAGAAGATAGCCGCCAACGGTATTCTTATAAGCCACAACGAAAGAATTGAGATTATCATCGGAACAAAAGTGTCTCCAGCGCCTCTCATGACACCGGTTGTTATAAACATCCACGCGACAACTGCGTAAAAAGCGCTCACAGTCTTAAGGTATTCGGTGCCAATTCTTATAACCTCAGCATCGGAGTTGAAAAGGCGTATGAGAGAGTTGCCGAAGAAGAAGATCAGGAATGCAGTCACTAATGCGAGAGTCACTGAGATAAATATAGTGATCCTGTGACCCTTACTTACTCGGTCCATCTTTCCGGCACCGAGGTTCTGCCCGGCGAAGGCGGATATAGCGGCTCCGAAGCTGAAAATAGGCATGGTTGCAAAGGAATCCACACGCGTTGCGGCTATGAAACCGGCAACAGTGTCCGTTCCAAAACCATTCACAAGGAACTGAAGAGCCATCATGCCGAATGAAAAGAGCATTTGCTGAACTCCTGTCGGCAATCCTATCCTGAGGGATCTTACGAAGATATCTCTATCGAACTTCAGCGAATTCAGTCTGATCTTCAAAAAGTCGTGATTCTTATTCAAGTAAAGAACACCAAAAAGGAATGAAACGCCTTGAGAGATCACTGTAGCCCACGCGACACCGGCAATGCCCCAGCTGAATACGATCACAAAGATCAGATCCAGAACTATATTCAGTAGCGTCGCAATTATTATGAAGTAAAGAGGGGTCTTCGAGTCTCCAAGACCTCTAAGAATCGCGCTGATCGCGTTGTATCCAAATAGCATCACCATACCGCCAAAGATTATATTGAGATAGGTTTGGGCCTGTCCGATGATGTCGGCAGGAGTATTCATAGCTCTCAAAATCGTTCCGCTGAAGAGAATTCCCAGGACAGAGATTACTATCGAACCAATAAAGAGAAAAACATAGGTGGTGTCAATAGTCCTTCTGAGTTTCTCGTAGTCTTTTGCTCCGAAGTACTGAGAAATAAGTATCGTAGCCCCCATGGTAACTCCGAGGATTAAAGAGATCAGCAAGAACAGTATGGGGAAGGACGCTCCCACGGCTGCAAGAGCTTCTTTACCGACAACATTTCCCACTATAACGGAATCCACCGTATTGTATAATTGCTGAAAAACATTACCCAGAAGCATTGGAATAGCAAACCTAACTATCAAACTCGCTTCGTTGCCGTTGGTAAGATCCTTCACTTATACCTCCCGAGACAAAACTCTTTTCAAATTCTACTTCACAACTCATCCAACATCAAGTGGAGATCAAATCTGCAGACTTCTTGAGGTATAATCTTCTTTAGGGTTATTGACCTGAGAATTTCTGGGGGGAGTATCATGGAGAACTACAAGTGGATATATGTATTAATCGTCCTTCAGGCCACTTTGCTTGGAGTGATGCTCTTTTTTGGTCAGGAAATCTTCCCCACTTCTGCTTCGAGCAAATGGGCGCAAGAACTCTCCCTGAAAGAACATGCGGATTACTTGCTTGAAGAGTATCTGAACAGTTTCATAGATCGATCAGCACCTGAAGATAAGCGTATTTCGGGATTTATCGTCGATAAAATAGAGATAATTGATTACGATGAAAAGGGGTTCGCCTTTTCGGCCACGATCTCCGTCAAGCCTCTGAGTGTCGGGAGCACTTTCTGGCAAAAAAAGATAGAAAATTTCGAGAGGAGC